>JALWSL010000537.1 GCA_027080405.1 Planctomycetaceae bacterium | reverse complement strand
TTTTTTCGGACAAACATTTGGCGGATAACTGGCGAGATGCGATCACCATTTACGAAACCGCCAGGAAAATGAATGTCCCACTCATGGCGGGTTCTTCGGTTCCTTCCGCATGGCGATACCCGCCGCTGGATGTACGAAAAGGAGCAGAATTGGAGGAGGTTGTCGCTGTCGGTTACGGCCCGCTGGATGCTTACGGCTTTCACGCGTTGGAAATGATGCAATCACTCGCCGAGCGTCGAAAAGGGGGAGAAAGTGGAGTTGCGCGAGTTCGCTGCGTGACGGGGAAAGATGTCTGGACGGGGAACCATTTCGATCGTGAGCTTCTTGCTGCCGTTTTGAAAACGCTCAAGGAGAAAAAGATCCCGGCTGGGAAACAGGTTGAAGATGTTGTGAAGGAACCGGTGCTGTTCGCGATAGAATATCGGGATGGCCTGAAAGCGTCGGTTCTGATGCTTGATGGAGCCGTGCAGGAATTTGCAGCCGGCTGGAGATATAAGGGCCGAACAGAGAGACAAGCCACCCTGTTCTGGTTGCAACCGGTGCGACCGTTCCATCACTTTGCACATCTGTTGAGGGGAATTGAAAAATTCATGCAGACCAAACAGGCTCCCTGGCCAGTCGAACGGACCTTATTGACAACCGGCTTGCTCGATGCGGTTCACATTTCCAAAACAGAAGGAGGCGACTGGGTCGAAACTCCGTATCTCGATATTCACTACCGAAGCAATTGGAACTGGTCACAGCCCCCCGCTCCGCCAAAGCAGCAGAACGGGAACGAAAATCCGCAGCGGAAATAACTGTAAATCTGCATTCATGTCCTTATCAAATATGCACTCAACTGCACGTAACTGTGAATATTGACAGCCCGTAAGTTGTTTTTCCATCGTCACATGCTGTAGTATTGATGCTCTATCCTGATTAACCAGGCTTGCGATCGGTGCGCCCGTTGCAGGCCCGCCTACCGAAACAGATATTTTATGGGAGACAAGTTATGAGTTCATCTTCACAATTTAGTCGTCGCCGTTTTCTGGCTGGTTCGGTGGCAACGGCAGCGGTACCATCACTTCTTGCTACAACACGGAAAAGTTTTGCGAACAATGTGGCTGCCAATGACAAAATCAATATTGGGATGATCGGCGTCGGCAAGATGTCTTATGGTTCGCATCTGCCTCACTTCGTGAAAATGCCTGAAGTGAAAGTGGTCGCTGTGTGTGATGTCGACACTACCCGCCGCACTGCTGCCCAGAAACGTGTCAACGATACCTACGGCAACTCCGACTGCGCTGCCTACAACAATTACGAAGACATTCTCGCACGCAAGGATGTCGACGCCGTTGTGATCGCAACGCCAGACCACTGGCATGCACTTGTCATTCTGAATGCCTGTGCCGCCGGGAAAGATATCTACTGCGAAAAACCGCTGACGAACAATCTCATGGAGGCGAAAGTTGTCATGGACGCAGTGAAGAAGTCTGGCGTTATTTTCCAGACAGGTTCTCAGCAGCGAGCCAGTGACAACTTCCATTACGCCTGCGAACTGGTGCGCAACGGCCATATTGGCGATATCAAAACCGTGACCGTCGGTGTGGGCGGCCCTTCAAGACCAGACAACCTGCCCGATGAAGAGATGGAACCGGGACTCGATTGGGATCGCTGGCTCGGTCCTGCCCCAAAGCGAGGCTACAGTTCTGTTCTGAGCCCCCGCGGCGTGCATAACCATTTTCCTTCCTGGCGCAACTATCGCCCGTATGGTGGAGGGGGTATGACCGACTGGGGAGCCCATCATTTCGATATCGCTCAATGGGGTTTGGGAATGGATAAATCAGGGCCGATCGAAATTGTTCCGCCGAAGGATCCGAAGTCGGGGCATGGCGTCAAATTCATTTACGCCAACGGCGCTGAAGTGATTCACGGTGGCCCAAGTGGGGTCACTTTCATCGGAACAGAAGGTGAGATCTTCGTCAACCGGGGCAAACTGAGTAGCAAGCCCGATGTCATTATCAAGCAGAAAATCGCGGACGATGGCATCCATCTGTACGATACGCCAGGCAACAGTCACGCGGCACATCGGCAGGATTGGGTCAGGAGTATTGGCACGCGCAAGCAGCCTTGTTGTCCGGTTGAAACGGGAGCGAGAACTGTCGCCGTCTGTCACTTGGGAAATATCGCCTACTGGCACGGCGAAGAGTTGAATGGCAAATCGCTCAAATGGGACCCCGCCAAATGGGAATTTGTCGGTAACGACAAAGCGAACGCCTGGCAGGATTACCCCTATCCCCGCCGTGAAGGTTATGAATTACCCACCGGTTAATATCCTCAAATGCAGGTTACGGGCCGGGATTTTCCCCCCGGCTTGTTTTTTATGACGAGATGGTTGAGATGGCAGTGTAATCGGCTCGTTTTAACCAGACGGAAAATCTGATAGACGGAATAAACAGAGACCATTCGTAAGATAAACAGGAGACTGATGATGCGACGGCTTTTGATGGGTATATGTTGTTTGTTGGTGATGGCTTCAACGATGATTGCCCGCGCCGCTGATGAAGTTCTGGTGACGGATCCTGCCCTGGCCGGTGCAGATTATGCGATCCAGGGAGAGTATGTTGGCGAGCTTGATGTCGATGGCCAACGACAGCCTTTTGGCGCACAGGTGATTGCATTGGGCGATTCCAAGTTTGACCTGGTTGTCTATCAGGGAGGGTTGCCCGGATACGGTTGGATCAAGGGAAACCGAAAGGAAAAAGCGACCGGAGAAACCAAAGGAGATGTGACAAGATTTTCCAATGGCGAGCATTCAGCAACCATCAAGAATGGGGTGCTGTCGGTTGATGGAATCGAGGGGAAGCTGAAGAAAACGGTTCGCAAAAGCCCAACTTTGGGGGCAAAACCGCCCAAGGGAGCCTTCGTTCTGTTTGATGGAACATCGGCTGAAAATTTTATTCATGGTCACCTGACGATGAAAAATCTCCTGGCAGCCGGGTGTGAAACGAAAGAAAAGTTCGGCGATCATACGTTGCACCTCGAATTTCGCACCCCCTTCAAACCGGCCGCTCGCGGACAGGCTCGTGGAAACAGCGGGGTTTATCTGCAAAACCGTTATGAATGTCAGGTGCTCGATTCATTTGGATTGGAAGGAAAGAACAACGAATGCGGCGGGATCTATTCGATTGCCGAACCACTGGTCAACGCCTGCTTTCCTCCTTTAACGTGGCAAACTTATGACATCGACTTCACTGCTGCCCGGTACGAGGGCAATAAAAAAATCAAAAATGCGCGAGTCACGATCCGTCAGAATGGAATTGTCATTCACAACAATCTCGAACTGCCGCATGGCACTCCCGGAAAAAACGAAGAAGGCCCAAACCCGGACGGTCTGTATCTGCAGGGGCATGGCAACCCGGTTGTATATCGCAATATATGGGTCGTCAAAAAAGATGCCCGCACCGCTGATGCCGGTTGGAAATCCCTGTTCGATGGAAAAACGCTGAAAAATTGGGATGGCAATCCGAAATTCTGGAGTGTTGTCGATGGCTGCATCACCGGACAGACGACGAAAGAGAATCCAACCAAGGGGAACACCTTCATCATTTATCGTGGGGGGGAATTTGGCGACTTCGAATTGAAGCTGCAATATAAAATCATCCACGGAAATTCCGGGATCCAATACCGCAGTTTCGAGGTGGAGGGTTCGAAGTGGGTTGTCGGTGGATATCAGGCCGATCTTGAAGCGGGCACACGATACTCCGGTATCAATTATGGCGAACGATTCCGTGGCATTCTGGCTGATCGCGGCCAGCGAACGGTCATCGGCAACAATCACAAACCGAGAGTGATCGCTTTGCTGGGGGATTCCGATGCGATGCAGAAAAACATCAAGTCGGAAGACTGGAACGACTATCATATTATCGCCAAAGGGAACCACCTGATTCACAAGATCAATGGGACGATTACTTCAGAAGTTGAAGATGAAGATGTGAAAGTGCGGCGTTCAAATGGTATTCTCGCTTTGCAATTGCACGCAGGCCCGGCCATGACGGTACAGTTTCGCAACATTCGTATCAAAACATGCGAGAACTGATTGGTGGAATGCCAGAGACCGGAATCTGCCCGCGATCCGGTCTCTGTTACCCC
>JALWSL010000536.1 GCA_027080405.1 Planctomycetaceae bacterium | reverse complement strand
CCTTGCACTTGAGTGTAAGGTCAAGGCCCGATTCAGGAATTTTCCAGATTTTATGAAAACGCGCTGGGGCAGACAGATTGCTGCGAACAGAAGGAAAGTTGTTGTAACCGGGCATCCTGGAAACATGGCATCTGGCGATTTGCCATTATTTTTTCGAACAGGGGCTGATTTGAAATGGGAGCAACATCACGATTCACGATCAGTCAATTGGCCAGGATGGTCGGCGTGCCTGTGACCACCATCCGTTATTATGAACGAATCGGGTTGGTGCAACCGGAAGGGCGCAGCAATGGAAACTACCGTCTGTATGGTGAGCGGTCGTTGGAAAAACTGAAATTTATCAAGTCGGCTCAATCGATGGGTTTTACACTTGAGAACGTGAAGGTGCTGCTGGCAGAAAAAACGGGTGAGAAGCCTGCATGCGGAGATGTCAAGGAGTTGATCACAGAGCGACTCGACGATGTCGAAAAACAACTGGAAGATTTGAAGCATGTCCAGACCGTCTTGAGGGCCGCCCTGAAAAAGTGTTGCAAGCAGAAAGAGGCTGATTGCTGCCAGGTGTTTGCGGAAATGTCGGTTGATTGAATAATGAAAAGCGGGAGAAGGCTTCTCCATTCAGAACCGTTCAAGTAGTCGGGGCAGAAAAACGAGCAGGCCGACAGTCGCCGCCCCGCAGGCACAGACAAGGACGGCAGCAGCAGCGACATCCTTGGCCGATTTTGTCAGTGGGTGAATTTCTTCGCCAATGCGGTCCAGCGTTTTTTCAATCGCCGTGTTGATCAACTCCGCCGAGAGGACAAGCGAAATCGACAACACCACCAGGCACCATTCTGTCAGAGTGATGTGCAACCAGAACCCCATAAGAATAGCAACGATTGCGATGATAGTCTGAACCTGAAGATGCAGTTCCGACTTCCAGGCTTCAACAAAACCACTGTAGGCGAGCGCAAACGCCTTCAACCTGTCTGTTGAACGGTTCTTTCCAGTTGGTTTCTCTTCGGGAATGCCCATCGAAATCTGTCTGTAAAAATAATTTCCCCATCAATGTTTCAAAATCGGCTTGGGGTTTTTATGCACACCGTGAGGGCGGACTTCGGTTCCCTTCCGATCGATATCGCCTAATGTTTCTCTCGCTTTGTCTGCCAACTTTTCCAGCCTCGCTACAATTTCCGGGTGCTTTTTGATGACATTGTTCTGTTCGGTCGGATCGTCGACGAGATTGTATAAACTTGCCGGACGCGGTTTCCCTTTGGTGCTGGAACCGACAACGAGATAGGGAAGAGCCAGATTCAGTTTCCATGGGCCGGAGCGAACCGCCTGCAGTTGATATTTCTGGTAATAGTAGAAGGCCTCATAGGGACTTTTTTCACATCGGCCAAACATGAGTGATTCGATATTTTTCCCGTCGATGATCCGATCCTGGGGGAGAGGTGTTTTTGTCATCGCGGCGAAAGTGGGGAGAAAATCCATCATGGTACAAAGTTTTGCGCATTCGGTTCCCGCTTCAATCTGGCCGGGCCAACTCATGATACAGGGAACGCGCATTCCTCCTTCAGAAGTTGTGTACCCCCAGCCAGCCAGTGGCTTGTTGCTTCCCTGAACCGGATTTCTGCGCGGAGCACCATTATCCGAGGTCCAGACAATAAGCGTTTTTTCGGTTAGCCCGGTTTCCTTCAATGTGCGGACAATTTCGCCGAGCGACCAGTCTATTTCTTCGATGGAATCTCCCCAGGGACCGTTTTTCGATTTGCCACGAAATGCCTCACTGGAAAATGGAGCACGGGTGCTGCCCGGCATGCACTGCGGGAAGTAAAGAAAGAACGGTTCCTCTTTTTTGTCGATGATCCATTTGCAAGCTGCTTTGGTCAATCGCTGAGCCAGCATGTTGCGGTCACAGGGCGCTTCCAGAACCCGGTTGTTTTCCATCAACGGCAATGGCGGCCAGTTTGTACCCGGGCGGGGTGTCATGTCGTCGCTGTAGGGAATCCCCATAAAGTAGTCAAACCCCTGGGCGTTCGGCAGAAATTCCGGCTGGTCTCCCAGGTGCCATTTGCCAAAGATCGATGTTGCATAACCGGCCTGTTTCAATAACTCCGCAATCGTCAATTCGTCCGGATTAAGACCAAATTGCGAAACAGGACGCAAAACCCAACCGTCGGTCACCGTCATGCTGATTCGTTTGGGATAGCAACCGGTCATCAGAGCAGCCCGAGAAGGAGTACAGACTCCACTGGCGGAATAGCAGTGAGTAAACTTTCGGCCGTTTCTCGCCAATTGATTCAAATGCGGCGTTCTATGCAATGTCGAACCGAACGGCTCGATATCGCCATAACCGAGATTGTCGCAAAAGATGAAAATAATATTGGGACGGGATGTTCGCTCCGACCCGGCAAAAATAGATGACGTGACTTCACCCAACAGGCAGTAAAATGCGACAACTGAAATCAACAGCGATCTGATATTCATCACTTTCCCATCATGTAAAAATCGGTTCAGGAAAAATAGCGGTTATTTTATGTCGACATAGTGAGCATGATGACAGGGGGCGTGCTGCGTAACCTGTTCGAAACAAGAGTGACAAATACACCCGGCGGGATTCGAACCCACGACCTATGGTTTAGGAAACCATCGCTCTATCCTGCTGAGCTACGGGTGCAATGTAAATGAAATGACACAGGCTTCTTTTTTCTCCTGAAAGACCGGGCCTTGCCCTTTGAACGATGCACCAGGTAACCAGTTGATTGCGGAGCCAGTGTCCGTTCTCCAGAGTTTTTGCTTCGTTGCTGTCATCCCTTGACAACAAAATTGACCATCCGTTTGGGGATACAGATCGTTTTGACAATCTGTTTTCCCTCCAGATGGTTTTTCACGTTCGCATCTTCCCTGGCGGCCTGTTCCATCGTTTTTTGATCCGCATCGGCCGGGACTTTTATTTTCGCCCGCAACTTGCCGTTCACCTGAACCGGAATTTCAATCTCGCTTTCGACCAGTTTCGATTCATCATATTCTGGCCAGGCTGCATAAGCAAGGCTTTCGTTGGAGCCGAGCAATTCCCACAGTTCCTCTGCAATGTGTGGAGCGAACGGGCTGAGCAGCAGCACGAAATCTTTCATGATCGAGACCGGGATTGTTTTCTGCCCGCTCATTTCGTTGGTGAATTCCATCATCCTGCTGATTGCGGTGTTGAAGGAAAGTTTCTCGATATCTTCACTGACCGCCTTGATCGTTTTGTGCAGAATGCGAAGCTGACTTTCGTTCGGTTCGATATCCTTGACTGCCGGTGCAAGCGTTACCTGTTCGTCATTTTTTTCATCAACGACCATCCGCCAGACACGGCTGAGAAAACGATAAACCCCTTCGACGCCGGACATGCTCCACGGTTTGGTCTGTTCGAGCGGCCCCATAAACATTTCATATAAACGGAGTGCATCGGCTCCGTAGGAATCGACGACTGCGTCGGGATTGATGACATTGCCCCGCGATTTTGACATTTTGTGGGCGCGCGAAACAACTACAATCGAAGGATCGGCTTTCAGGACGAAATCGGAACCTTTCTTTTCCACGTCTTCCGCCTTCAGGCTGACAGCGGCAACTTCCTCGCTGCTTTGTCTGTCGACGAACTTCTCGCCCTGTTCGATCACATCTTTGGCGGAGACCCACTTCTTTCCATCAACGGTTTGATAGCCGGTCAGTTCCGCTTCTCCGAGAATCATCCCCTGATTGACCAGTTTCTGAAACGGCTCGGGCGATTGCAGGTATCCCAAATCGAATAGCACTTTGTGCCAGAAACGTGAATAGAGCAGATGCAGAACCGCGTGTTCTGCCCCGCCGATATAGAGATCGACCGGCATCCAGTATTTTTCTTTTTCCGGATCGATAAACCGTTCGCTGTTTTTGCTGTCGCAAAATCGCAGAAAATACCAGCAGCTTCCCGCCCATTGAGGCATGCTGTTCGTTTCGCGTCGCCAACGCACTCCCTTTTCGTCGGTCATATACAACCAACTTTCCGGAGCCGCGGAAAGAGGTGGCTCCGGCGTTCCTTTCGGGGCGAAATCGTCCATTTCAGGCAGGCAAACCGGCAAATCCTTCTCTTCAACCGGGCGGATTTTTCCGGTCAACTTTCCCTGCTCATCCAACTGGT
>JALWSL010000535.1 GCA_027080405.1 Planctomycetaceae bacterium | reverse complement strand
GTACCAGATCGGTGTTGAGTTTCAGATTCTGCCGTTTTTTTACAATGGAAAGGACATCCGATTCCTCATCTGGATCAACCGCCTTGCCGCGTCCGATATCGCCAAACTCGGCATCCGGATGCATCACAATCTCCCGACAGCCCAAAGCAACGATCGCATTGTTCCCGGTAACGGTCTCAGGAACCCAGGCGATGGTCGTCAAGCGATCCACTTTGCTCGATGTCAAAAACTTCGCCAGCCCGTGCACCTGATGAAATTCACTCTGACCAGGACGAATTTCCAGAATGAGAAAGGCGGGACGATCTTCCGTAATCGCAAGTTCCTGCAACTTCAAAGCGGTATTTCGAACCCTGCGAAACACGGTATCATCAACCGGACTGTTCACAACCACATAGCGGGCCAGTGGAACGCTCTTCTTTTCCGGTCTGGTTTCCTGTTTGGCAGCCGGAGCTTTTACCTCTTTTACCTCTTGCGGAGCCCGGGAAAAAACGGCCGCGGGAAATAGCAGGCAAAACACAGCAACCACTATTTCCAGTCCGAACGCTTTCCCGAGCCGATAACCCGGGCCATCAATTGGCGATGCAGATCCTCGTGCGGCGTTGTTCATCTGATCCTCTTCGACAAGAAACCGTTGAGCAGAAACATCCCGAAAGTATTTTTTGACCGGAGGCTCCGCAGACCCCGACACGGGAATTATAGGCATAATCCGAAACGTGTCTCAATTATTATGCCGCTGGCAAATGATTTTCGACAGGTTCCCATCTCCATTCTGAATCATTGCCGCAACGGGAACTTCATCCGAACTTTCCATGAGAACGGGCGAGATGCGCAGAAGGTTCAACGAAATCCCCCAACAACCCGCATTCGACGTGAATTGCCCTTTACCGTGATTTGAGTTCTTCCCACGAGATTTCCCGTTGGCTCGCATCGAACAGTTCCACCGGATGAAAAACCGGGATCTGTTTTCCACGCTGCTTCAGCAGAGCCATCAACTGTAAGGCGCAGCCGGCGTTCGCACTGACGATCGCATCAGGATTCTTTTCCAGAATATGGCTGATTTTTCGATTCCCCAGTTCGTCCGACATTTCCGGCTGTTGCAGATTGTAGCTTCCGGCCGCACCGCAACAGATATTCGGTTCCAGAATCTCCACAAGTTCGAGCCCCGGTATTTTACGCAGCAAATCGCGCGGTGCCTGGTCGATCTGCTGTGCATGCTTCAAATGGCACGCATCCTGATACACGACACGAATGGGGAGTTCCCCCGGCGGTTCCGACAAATCGAGCTCCGCGAGATACTCAGTGACGTCACAAACCTTTTTCGCAAAACGCTTCAATTGTGCAGCTTGGTCATCTTTGAGATCTGCCGTCTGTTCCAGATGCACATATTCTTTCATCATCGCCCCGCATCCTGCCACATTGACAAGAATGACATCGACGGGCGAACGGCCAAACGCCTCGACATTGGCCATCGCCCGACGTGTGGCCGATTCCGTCTGACCGGTATGATATTCCATCGCTCCGCAACATTGTTGATCGTTCGGCACGAGCACTTCACAACCTGCGTTTTGCAAGACTCTTGCACAGGCCCAGTGAACATGGCGAAACATGACATCAGCCACGCAGCCCAAAAACAGACCGACGCGGGCCTTTTCCGTCCCCTGAGCCGGCAGCACGGAAGGAAGTTTCGGTTGGTCACGTACCAGGCGAGGGAGCATCCGCTGCATTCGCTGTAACGGCATCGGAAGGAGTTGAGTGACTCCGCTTTTGTCGATCAGCCAATCAAGTTTCATCATCTGCAGAACCCGGACAGGCCACAAAACCAGTTCCAGTTTACCTCTGTGCGGAAAAAGATCACGTAGAAAGATCCGCTCAAACCAGTTTTGTCCCTTGCCTGTCTGTTCCAGTTGGTTGCGACGATCGGAAAGGCGAAACTGCTCGATCAATTGCCCATATTCAACACCGGATGGACAGGCCGTTTCACAACTTCTGCAATCCAGACACAAATCGAGATGCTCACGAACCCGGTCACTCAGCTCGATACGCTTTTCTTCCACTCCCCGCATCAAATGAATGCGGCCACGCGGACTGTTGTTTTCGTTGCCCGTTACCAGATAGGTCGGACAGGAAGAAGTACACAACCCACAATGAATGCAGTTGAGCAGGTGATGATGAGGCACAAAGCCCAGAAAATCCGTCTCGGAAACTTGCTGATCGGTTTCGGTGGTCACATCGGATCGACCGTCTTGGGAACTCGACATTTCAATTGATTATCGCTTTTATTCTTTACAGCCTGTGCGAACAGAGCCTTCGATTCGGATACAGTTGGCGAAACAGACAAACCGCGTTGGATACGTATCATTCACCGACAAAAACAACTATGATGGCTCATACCACCATGATCCGCTTCGGCCATCATACCAAACAGTGACCAGCTTTTATATCGATACCAGGATATCGAAACAAAAATGGATTACAGACGATATACTACAAATTCATTCGATCGAAAAGAACAGGAAGCAGCCCGGGCGCTGATTGCACTGGCGATTCAGGAAGACCTGAACGATGTCGGGGACATCACCTCTCAACTCGCCATTTCTGAAGACGAAACAGCTCACGTCGCAATCAATGCCCGCCAGGCCGGGATCGTTTGTGGATTACCGGTCGCTGCAATGGTTTTGCAGGAAATCGATTCCTCCTTGAACATTGACATTGAGGCCAGGGATGGTACAGCCGTCGAGGCAGGAGGAACAATCGCGACTGTTTCCGGCCCCACCCGCGAATTGTTGATAGCCGAGCGAACCGTCCTGAATTTTCTGACCCATCTGAGCGGCATCGCCTCCCTGACAAATCGGTTTGTCCAGGAAGTTGCAGGGACTTCAGCAGCGATTCTGGATACGCGTAAGACTCACCCCGGTTTTCGGTTGCTCGAAAAATACGCCGTACGCTGCGGCGGCGGACAAAACCACCGCACCGGTTTGTACGACGCGGTGCTGATCAAGGATAATCATCTTGCCGCCCGGAAGAAATCCCATCCGGAACAGTCGCCAGCCGAGTTTCTGCAATTCGCCAGAAAAACCTGTCCTGATACGATTATCGAAGTTGAAGTCGACACGCTCGAACAGTTGCAGGAAATGATCCCCGGCAATCCCGATATCATCCTGCTGGATAACATGAGCAACGATCGGCTTAAACAGGCAGTCAAAACAAGAGATGAACAGAACCCGAACATCCTTCTGGAAGCATCGGGCGGAGTCACTTTGCAAACAGTCAGACAGATCGCCCTGACGAATGTTGACCGCATCAGTGTCGGCTCGCTGACCCATTCCGCTGCTGCATTCGATATCGGTTTCGATTGGCTCGAATAAAAAAAGATTGCCTTCGCCCGAAAGGCCTTCTATGATTCAGATAGGCGACGTTCAGACAGACAACCCAAACGGGCAAAATATCGGCAATCTATTCCGGGGAACAGTGGAAACAGAAGGAACAGGCGGAGGGCCTGATACGGATGACCGTTTCAATCGAAGAAGTATTGCGAACAGGTGAATCAACCTCGGGCAAGGGGACGGAACTCCCTTCGGCTCCTGTCGTTTTCTTCGATGGAGTTTGCGGCATGTGCAATCATTTTGTCGACTTTCTGTTGCGGCACGATCACGAGCAACTCTTTCTGTTTGCACCGTTGCAGGGCGAGGTCGCGAAAGCGCATTTGGCCCCTTCCGACACCGAAGACCTGAAAAGCATTGTGCTGATACAAAACGGGAAGGTGTTTCGCCGATCTACCGCCGTTGTGCGGGTCTTGTGCGCCATGTCCGGGTTATGGAAAGTGGCCGGATATGCGCTGTGGCTGATTCCCGCACCGTTGCGTGATCTTGGTTACAAAATGGTGGCCAGAATCCGGTATCGCATTTTCGGGAAAAAGGAATCCTGCCGGCTACCGACAGCGGAAGAACGGGCCCGCTTCCTGATGTGATGAGACAGATGTAATGAGACAGGTTTCCTTGCCGTCTCACCATGGGCTTTACACCGTGGCTCAATAGTCCGGGAAGCATTCACGCTTCGGCTGCCTGTTCCAGGCGGGAAAGCAGTTCTCGGATGATCGACTCGGCTTCTTCCCGTTCACGGAGCAGTTGCTCCAGTTTTTCCT
>JALWSL010000534.1:12629-15690 GCA_027080405.1 Planctomycetaceae bacterium | reverse complement strand
ACCACGGGGGGACAAAAATGATCCGTTTTATCAGACGCTCTTGGCGTTCACTCAATCGGTTGGTTCTGTCGATACTGAAGTCCCCTTCTGTTCTGTTGAAGATCCCGACGATCTGGTGGAGAAGGGCGGCCCGCTTATTCAAACTGATACTGCTCTGGCCCATTCATGCTTTTATGGACGCCTGGGTCAGACGGGAGTCCCGTCATCTTTTGCAGGGAACTCCAGCCCTGGTTGGGCTGATCACAACAATAGTTCTGGCAATGATGGCCATTTCACAGAAGACGAATCTGGCTGATTCCTATCGCGAAGTTGCTCTGCGTTCGATGAGGGAAGGAAACTTTGAGGGAGCAAAAATCTATTTTGAACGATTGGTCGAATTGGAAGAGGCCCTAGCTGAATCACAATACGATTTGGCATTGGTTCTCATGCAGACCGGCGAATCGGATCGGGCATTTGCCATTATGGACCGCCTGGCACCGGAAAATGGAAATGGATACGCCAGAGCTCATCTTTGGAAGGCAAATTCACTGCTATCAAAGTGGGAACAGGCCAAACAGAAAGAAGAACTTTCTCCCGAGAAACTGTCAGAACTCCTCAAAAGTGTCTATTCCCATCTTGTTAGCGCCCAGAAGGGGAATAGTTTTTCTGCAGAAGTCCAGTTCTCTTTTTCCCTGTACTACATGGCCATCAAACAGCCCATGTTAGCGGCCGAACACTTGGAAAAAGCAGCGCGAGAGAAAAAAGATCTCTACTTCGAACTTTCACGACTGTATGCCCAGTTGGGAGAAACAGATCTGGCAATTCAGGCAGCTCGAAGGGCAGATTCCTATTACAGACAGTATGTCAGGGCAAATCCGGACGATGAAAATGCCCGATTGATCTGGGCCAGTACTAAGACCAATCTTGGGGATTTCCCCGGAGCTCTTTCCGTGTTGGAAGAAGGCCTGAGCCTGAATCCCAGCGGGCCATTCCAACAGGCGATTGCTCAAGCCTATATTGTCCAATATGACCGACTCACTTCTTCAAAAAGAGCACCCGGTCAAAAATATGATCCAGCTGGCAACCTGGCTCTGATCAGAAAAGCTCTGGCTTACGATCCAGGTTCGGAGCAGGCACTCATTCGGTTGGTTCGTTTTGGAGAAAGTAATCAGGCCGACGTCGAACAGGCCAAGCAACTTCTCGAGGCACTCCTGGCAACCGGGCCGGTTCCCGCAACTGTCCATTTGGCATTGGGGGTTAAGTCATGGAAAGAAAATGATCTGGACAAAGCGGGATGGCATTTGGAGCGGGCCTATACTCAAGATGAAAAATTGGGCGTCATAGCCAATAATCTGGCTTGGGTTCTCGCGTTCCAGAAAAATCCCGAGTTGAAACGAGCCAAAAGAATTATTGATTCGGTCATACAAAAATGGCCCCAAAATCACGAATTTCGAGATACTCGCGGACAAATCCTTCTCAAGATGGAAAAATGGGATGAAGCACTGGATGACTTTGAGTTGGCCTTGGCGGGTTATCCAAACCGGGCTGAAATTCACAAAAACCTCGCTTTGGTCTACCAAAAGTTAAATCACCCTCAGTTGTCAAAGTATCATGAGAAGATTGCTCAGGAGATTACAGAAAATCGTCGGTAAAGGGACGTTCTGTTGGGAACAGTCGCGGAAATGACTGCTTATTAGATGCTCTGCTGCCGATGGAGGTGCTCTCTTGTGAAATCAACTGGAGAAGTGAGTCTGTTGATAAATTCTGATCACCAAAGTGATGAAAATTTATTTTTTATTTGTTTGTAAATATGGGAAAAATGGGTTGACCGTGAGGAATATGACGATAACTTGGGTGCTATGGATACGACCCGGAATGTTGAGGGGTTTACTCCAGTCCCGTCTTGTGAGATTGTAATTTGTTGATAGAACACGAGGTTTTTTATGATTGTCGATCTAAGTAGATGTCTTGCCATTGTGGGAGTGATCTCCCTTTGCTCATCGGCAGAGGCGGCTTTCGTTGCAGCCCAGACGGGTAACTCGGCGAACTCGGCTGGTTTCGTCAGTTACGCCTATTACGATAATACTGATGGTGGAAATTGGGCGACGGAGCTTGGTATTGGTGGTACCGTTACTGGTACGGGGGTTGATTTGGGGGCTCGTCATGTTTTCTTCTATCAGGTAACTCGAAGTGCCGCTTCACCGATCCCCAATACGACGATTTCAATCCCGACAACAGATGCTAGCGGGAACAATGTTTTCGAGTCTGCAGGTTACTTGGCAGGGTTGGGATTTTCCGACGGCTCTGCTATTGCTGGTGCGACGCCTGGCCCTCTTAATGCATTGGGAGTGGAGGACGGTACGAACGGTTCTGGTACAATTTCTGGGACGAATAATGGAGTTGCGGCTCCTACATTTGTCGCTGCCCCAGCAGGATCGGTCGAGCCAACCGGGGGAGGATTCATTGTTGCTGATGACGCGACGCCTGCCCATGCATTGGTTGCCTCGTTCGTCGGTCTTGGTTCTGGTGGGCAGTCGGTCGTCTTTTTTGGAACATCCAACGCGGTAGGGCATAGTACCAATTTGGCGGTCTTGGGGACGACTGCCTTTTCTTCTGGCACGACCACTCCCGGAGGGAATCTGCTTCTTCCTCATGCCAATCCTGAACCTGGTTCGCTGATCCTGCTTTCATTTGGTATGATGAGCGGTGGCTTTGTTGCTTACCGTCGTCGAAAAAGTAAAGCTGAAGTTGAGACCGAAAGCGTTTGATTAAAGAATTGATGAGTTCTGGTTGGCTGATTCTCCGTTTTTGTCACGGAGTGAGTGTCTGAAGCTCTGTGTCATATAAGGCGGCCCTTTGCATTGTGAGGGGCCGCCTTTGTTATTTGTGTGCGCGCGTACCTCCATACTTGTCCTTTCATCTTGTAGGGCAGACTGTCTGTAAACGGTATCGCATCTGGATGCCCGTTTCGTTTCATGTCCGGGGCAGGTCTGGAACTTGCATTACCGGCAGGCTGGCAGAATAATGTACCGGGGAGATTGACGAGCGATTTTTCGTTCCCCTCTTCGTTTTACGACCACCA
>JALWSL010000534.1:10593-12619 GCA_027080405.1 Planctomycetaceae bacterium | reverse complement strand
TTGCTCCGCTTCCATGATTGGCGCCATGATCTTGTTGTTGACGCCGTTTCGGGGTTATTGTGGCAATCTGAAAACTGCTGGTGAGGTGGACTTCAACAAGGATATTCGTCCCGTTCTTGCCAATAAGTGCATGGCTTGCCATGGTCCAGACGAGAATAAACGTGAAGCAGACCTGAATCTGCTCAGTGAAGAATCTGTCAAGCGAGATCGAGACGGTTACGCGGTGGTCAAGCCGGGTGATTCTGGATCGAGCGAGTTGCTCAAACGCATTCTTACGGATGATCCCGATCTCAAAATGCCCCCTCCCGAACTGGGAAAGCCTCTTTCTTCAGAAGAAATTGGACTGTTGAAACGCTGGATTGATTCCGGTGCCATTTGGGCAAAACACTGGGCTTATGTGCGACCGGTCAAAAAAGAGCCGCCTCGCGTAGAAAAGGTTGATTGGAACCGGAGCTTCATCGATCGGTTCCTTTATGCGAAGATGCGGGAGCATGATTTGCGTCCTTCGCCGAAAGCTGATCGGATTACATTGATTCGTCGGCTCTATTTCGATTTGATCGGTCTACCGCCCACTCCTGCAGATGTGGATGCCTTTTTGGCGGATTCTTCTGAGGATGCGTATGAGAAACTTTGCAATCGCCTCTTGGCTTCCAGCCATTTTGGCGAGCAAATGGCTGTCTACTGGCTTGATCTGGTCCGCTATGCAGACACGGTTGGCTATCATGGCGATCAGGATCACAATATCTCCCCCTATCGTGATTGGGTGATCAACGCCTTCAACAGCAACATGAAATTCGATCAATTCACCCGGGAGCAACTGGCAGGTGATCTGTTGCCGAATTCAACCATTCAGCAGAAAATCGCTTCCGGATATAACCGCGTTCTGCAAACAACGCACGAGGGCGGTCTGCAGCCGAAAGAATATCTCGCCATATACGCTGCGGATCGAATGAGAAACCTCTCCGCTGTCTGGATGGGGGCGACATTGGGTTGTGCCCAGTGTCACAATCATAAATACGATCCGTACACGATGAAAGATTTCTACTCCATGCAGGCATTCTTTGCTGATCTGGATGAAGCTCAACATTTCAAAGTGGGGGGAAACTCATTACCAACCAACCGTCCCCCGGAGTTGGTTGTCTGGAATCCGGAAGACAGAAAGCAGTATCAAAGGATGCAGGATAAATTGGCGGAACTGAATCGCCAGTTGCACAAGCACGAAGAAATGGCCGCTCAGCAATCGGCAGCACCGACAAAAACGGGAGCTTTGCCAGATTCTGACGAAAAGCCATCGAACAAAGGTAAATCGCAGCGGCAGCTGAATTCGGATCGTGTCAAGACAGCACTATCGGAGCAAATCAAATTATTGAAGACGCAAAGCGACGTGCTGCTCAAAAAGCAGCGTAAATCGATGATCTCTGTTGCGATCAAGCCTCGAATCATTCGAGTTCTTCCCCGCGGCAACTGGCTTGATGAATCAGGGGAGATTGTTTCCCCTGCCATTCCAGCTTTCATGGGGAAGTTGGAAACGGGGAAACAGAGTCCCACGCGGCTTGACCTGGCGAATTGGCTTGTCGATGCAGAACAGGGGTCGGGTTTACTGACAGCGAGAGTCTTCATGAATCGTTTATGGTACCTGATGTTTGGCAGAGGACTGGCGGACCTGGCTGATTTCGGAGGACAAGGTAACCCTCCCACCCATCCTGAATTGCTAGACCGACTGGCAATTGAATTCGTTGATTCGGGTTGGGATGTCAAACAGATGGTACGTCTGTTGGTTTCCAGTCAGGCGTATCAACAGCAGTCCCTGGTGAGTGAAGAAGTTCGAAAAATTGATCCGCAGAATATGTGGTACGCTCGACAATCCCGTTACCGTTTACCTGCAGAGTCGATTCGAGACAATGCGCTGGCAATTAGCGGGTTACTGGTTGAAGATGTGGGAGGTCCCAGTATCCGTCCCTATCAGCCGGCCGGTTACTATCGGCATTTGAATTTTCCCAAGCGGGTCTATCATCACGACCAGGAC
>JALWSL010000534.1:0-10583 GCA_027080405.1 Planctomycetaceae bacterium | reverse complement strand
TCGGCAGTGGCGTCGGGGTGTTTACGTGCACTGGCAAAGGCAGTTTCTCCACCCGATGCTCAAGGCGTTTGATGCTCCTTCCCGGGAGGAATGCACGGCCCGCCGTCCCCGCTCCAATACTCCGCTGGCCGCGTTGGCATTACTGAATGATCCCACATTTGTTGAAGCTGCTCGGGCTTTTGCCTTTCGAATAATGACAGAGGCTGGCGATGACTTCGATGAAAAGCTCGATTTTGCCTTCCGGGTGGCCCTTTCACGCGGCCCCGACAGTTTCGAAAAAAAACTGTTCAGGCGGAATTATGAAAGACAACTCGAATATTACAGGAATCATCCTGAACAGGCGAAAAAGTTGCAAACCGTCGGGATATTCTCGATTCCCAAAGAGCTTGAGCGGACTGAATTGGCAACATGGACACAACTCGCCCGCATTCTACTGAATCTCAACGAAACGACAACTCGGAATTAGAGCCATGAAATCCCGGAATGACATGGAAATGTTGTTGAGGCGTCGCACATTTTTAACCCGAAGCGGTTTGGGCTTCGGGGCAGCGGCGCTCTATTCTTTAATGCAGCAACAGCAATCGGCACAGGCCAATGCAAACAAGGGAAGGATTCCTGGACTACCCGGTCTGCCGCATTTCCCACCTCGCGTCAAGCGCGTCATCTTTCTTTGCATGGCTGGTGGGCCATCGCATCTGGAAACTTTCGACTACAAACCGAAGCTGAACGAATTGGACGGCAAACCGATGCCGGAATCATTCACGGCTGGCCAACCTATTGCGCAGCTACAGGGCAAGGAGTTGAAAGTTCAGGGGCATTTGACCAAATTTCGGGCTTCCGGGAAAAGCGGGACGTTGATCAGTGATTTCATGCCTTGGCATCAAAAAATGGCAGACGATATTTGCGTCATCAAATCGATGCACACCGAGCAGATCAATCACGATCCCGCCCACACTTTTATGAATACGGGCAGTGCCATTTCCGGGCGTCCTTCCATGGGAGCCTGGATCACTTATGGCTTGGGGGTGGATACCGATGAACTGCCCGGTTTTGTCGTCATGACATCTGTTGGCGGTCGGAATCCTCAGCCGATCGCTTCTCGCCAGTGGGGAACAGGTTTTCTTCCGAGTCGGTATCAGGGAGTTGAATTCAATTCCAACGGCGATCCCGTCAATTATGTGCGCCCGCCTGGAGGGATTACCAACGCTCAACAACGTGAAATCATTGATGCCATTCGCCAGTTGAACGAACACCGGTTGGAGAAGGTGCACAATCCGGAAATTGAAACACGGATTGCCGCATACGAAATGGCTTTCAAAATGCAGACATCCGTTCCTGAATTGGTGGATCTGTCCAATGAGCCGAAGCATGTCCTTGAAATGTACGGTGCAAAACCGGGAGATGGTTCGTTTGCTTCGAATTGCCTGCTTGCCCGTCGATTGGCAGAAAGAGGCGTTCGTTTTATTCACCTGTATCATCGGGGCTGGGATCATCATGGGGGGCTGGTCAAATACATGAATATCTGTTGTGGTTTGACAGATAAACCGACCTGGGCACTATTGACAGATTTGAAACAGCGGGGAATGCTTGATGATACGCTGATTATCTGGGGCGGTGAATTTGGCCGCACGCCGATGTCGCAAAGTAAGGGAGGGGCAGGGCGTGATCACCATATCAAGGGATTCTCCATGTGGATGACCGGTGGTGGTATCAAGGGAGGGACGACATACGGCAACACTGATGAGCTTGGCTACAATGCGGTTGAGAATCCTGTTCATGTCCGTGATCTGCACGCGACGATGCTTCATATGCTCGGGATCGATGAATCGCGGTTGTCCGTTCGTGTGCAAGGTTTGGATATGAAACTGACCGGCGTCGAACCGGCTCATGTTCTTGAAGAGATATTGGGGTAAAATCACTCCGGCAGTTTGATGACCCTCACTGTTTGTAACAGAGGGTGAGCCTGCCGGTCTGTTTATGGAGATTCAATGAGAGAAGAAACTGTAACGAATAGAACACGTTTATCGCCGCGGTTCTCCAGCATGATCCTTGCGTCCAGTGCGTTATGTCTGGCGTTCCTTTTACAGGCAAGGGGGGTGAGTGCTGCTGAGACGTCTGGGCCCCCCAATATTGTTCTTATCCTGATGGATGATATGGGCTTTTCCGATTTGGGGTGTTATGGCGGAGAGATTGAAACACCGAACATTGATGCCCTGGCTCGCAATGGATTACGGTTTTCCCAGTTTTATAACACCGCGCGCTGTTGGCCTACGCGAGCTGCCTTGATGACCGGGCGGTATCAGCATCAGGTCGCAATGGCGATGAATTTTGGGCCAGCCGCACCGCGGGCATACACCGGGAATATTCCGCAAACGGCTCGTATGATTCCCGAACTTCTCAAATCTCGCGGGTATCGCTGTTATCACGTTGGGAAATGGCACCTGAATGCCAGGGGGCCCATGCACAACCAAACCTGGCCGTTGGCCCGCGGGTATGATCATTCCTATTTCATGTTTCGGCAGGACAATTTTTTCAATCCGAAACTGCTTTTCGATGATCGGCAGAGAATTGAACGCCCGGGAAATAAGGATCCGGACTATTATGTGACGACAGCTTTTACCAATCAGGCTCTCAGACGATTGAAGGAGCATGCCAGAGAGTTCCCAGATCGCCCGTTTTTTCTCTACCTGGCGCATACGGCACCACATTTCCCATTGCACGCCCTGGCTGAAGACGTGGCTCGATTTCGTGGAAAGTATCGTCAAGGGTGGGATGAGGTTCGCAGGCAGCGTCTGGCTCGCCAAAAGGCGATGGGATTGCTTGATTGTCAGCTCTCTCCCCAGGATCCTGTTGCACTTAAATGGGATACTCTCAACGACAGGGAAAAAGATGAATGGGACGCGCGGATGGCAACCCATGCCGCGATGATATACCGAATTGATGTTGGTGTTGGTCGGATTGTCGATCAGCTCAAACAGATGAACGCGATAGATAATACGTTGATATTGATTTTATCGGATAATGGTGCCTCCGCAGAGTACATCGTTCGTGGTGATGGGCACAAGCCGGGGGCTGCTCCAGGAGCACGGGATTCCTATCGTTGCCTGGAAGTGAGCTGGGCGAACGCTTCGAATACTCCCTTCAAGGAGCACAAGATGTGGACATACGAGGGGGGAATTTCTACTCCGTTGATCGCCCATTGGCCAGCAGGTATTAGAAATCCGAATCGGCAGACCGACCATGTCGGACATGTGATCGATTTATTGCCTACGATATTGGAGGTCGCCGGTGCACAGTACCCGAAGCAGTATCGGGGAGAGCCGACTCTTTCACCCTCTGGCCTGAGCTTCGCAGAACTGTTTGACAATAAACAGCCAAAGCCACATGAGTTTCTGTTTTGGGAACATACAGGAAACAGGGCGCTGCGTTCGGGAGACTGGAAAATTGTTGCCAGTGAAAATCAACCCTGGGAGCTCTACAATTTGAAAGAGGATCGCAGTGAGTTGCATAATTTGGCAGCGGAAAAACCGAAGTTGATGCTGGATCTGGTCTACCGCTGGCAAAAATACGCCGATGAAATAGGCGTGGTTGAGTGGGGGACTTTCCCCCAGTCTCGACGAAAACCGGCTCCCGATTACAAAAAGAAATAATCTGTAGTACGAAATACGAACTACATCAGGATCAGCTCTGTTGCTGTTTGCAGCACGTGGTGAAGGACCTCTTCATTCCGGGGCGCAACTGATTGTCACAGTGTAGAGTGAGTTCGATTAATTGGGGAAGAAGGTGGGCGATATGCGATCTGCCCGGCTTTTATTTCTTCCCATCTGATTTGTAACAGTGGGTTTGCCACCATAGTTCAAACAGTAGAATATCCATGCGCAAATCGTGTTCGGTTTGATATTCGGCGTTGATTTCACTGACAACCAGACCGCGGTACTCAATATTTTCCAGTAGTTCCCAGACGCCGAATACGAATTCTCGACTGCAGTACATTGGCCGATGTTCCCTCTCACCGGGAAGATAGCCCGGTAGATGGATGTGATAGAGCTTGTCCGCAAAACGATCCAGAAATTTGTTGAAAAATTTCAATACCCGATCCAGTGGGCAATCTTTTAGCGTGAACTTCCAGAGATGTTCAACATCAAGATTCAAACCGGGATTGTTTTCTGCCCACTGCCAGAACTCTTTTTCATTCAACTGGTGATTTTCGACTGCGAGACGAATCGACGGGGCGCGCGACGCAAATTCATCTTTCCACTCGTCGAACACCGGTTGATGAATCACCATTGCCTGGCAGTTCAGTTCTTCATACAGCTTTATTGCATTCTTGACAGAGTGGACGTCGTTTTTCTTGTTTGGAAAATGGGGCACATATTCCAACGGGTATTTTCTGGCCGTTTTGATGATACGTGCCACATCCTGCAACAACTCCGTACTGAGCCAGAATTCCGCATATCGAAAACCGGTGACCCAGGCCCGCAAAAAATCGGTTGAACTGGGGACGAATTTGGTGGCAATTTTCAACATCTGCAATGCCCGGTATTCCTGTCTATCTAGCAGCACTCTCACAACAGTAGGAGAATGACAACGCCAGCCATCGTATTCACATTGGGCACGGAGCAAAGCCAATTAGCGGATTGAAATTATGGCGTTTGAATCTTCAGATGACCGTAAAGCGTTTCACCGTTGCGGAGTATGAAGAACTTGATCGGGCTGAATGAACTGCGTTGGGGGTGATCGAGAACATATGTGATATTTTCCTCATTGACAGTTTCCCATACATGCAGACCGACCAGAATATCGCCCCGTCTTATGCCACTGGCTGATGCAGCGCTGTGAGGTCGAACAGATTGAACGACCATCCCGCCACGATAACGGGATCCGACGCGACTTTTCTGCGAATCAGGAAGTTTTTTCAACTTCATTCCCAGAACATTCCATGCGTCATTGTCGGAAGAATCTGTCGGCTCGGATTGTGGTGGTACCTCAACTCCCGACACATTCTTTACTTCACTAGCCTTGACGAGTGATAGGGAAAGTTCTTCCTCAGTATCGCCACGCTTCACTATACAGGGAATGTTATCTGCCTGGCCACGCCCCAACAACGAGCGTTCCAGATCAACGGCATCCTGAATCTCATTCTGCCCAACACGGACGATGATATCACCCTTCTCGAATCCAGCACGTTCAGCCGGACTTCCCTTGGCAACATGATCAACTACCAATTCTCTCAAATCCGCTTTCTTGTTGTCATGCGTCTTTAATCCGTGATAGTAATGCTCCAGCACCTCGACGCTGATTAAACGCGAGATGACAGCACGTGCATCATCAATCGGAATGGCAAACCCGATTCGTTGAGCACCGGCCCGAATTGCAACATTGATTCCAATCACATGTCCCTCAAGGTTTAACAGGGGGCCGCCGCTGTTACCCGGGTTGATGCTGGCATCGGTCTGAATGAGATTCTTGTACTGCTGTTCTTCATTCACTTCGACATCGCGCGAAAGTGCGCTGACGATACCCGATGTCACCGTATGCACATAACCAAAAGCATTGCCGACAGCAATGACTGTTTCGCCAAGCATCAGATCCGATGATGTTCCGATCGGCATTACTTCGAGGTCTGCATTGCCATCAACTTTGATTATTGCCAGATCATGCTTACGATCGAACGCAACTACGTGTGCAGGGTATCGACCACCATCGGCCAGAGAAATTTCAAGTGAATCGACTCCTGCAATAACATGATTGTTTGTTACTACGTAGCCTCGCTCATCAATGACGATTCCGGTTCCCATTCCGTTTATTTTACCGCGTTTTGTCGTACCGAATACAGAATGCGAACTGTCTGCACTCTTTTCGGTGTGGATATTGACAACGGCTCGTTTGGCTCGCTGTACAGCTTTCACCAAAGGCGTCTCCCGCAGGGAGGAAGCGTAGCTATCGGAAAGCACGACCCCATAAAAGAGAGAGAATACGGCGAGCCCAATTGCAAGAATGGTTTTATTCATCTGCAGATTCTGTCTGTGGTGCGATTGTATTGTCGGAATCGAGAGTCGGTGTCCCTACCGTTCTCACTGGTGCCTCAAAACAGTCCAGGCCATACTCTCCCCATTCAAGGAAAGACGCCATCAGTCGGGGTGCTTGAAGTTTCAGGCAGGAATCGCGCCGACTGATCCCTCAGACGGGCCGTTTGCGTTCCAACATATCCTGTAAGCAGGCATCGGCAAGGCAATCGGGCCCCCTTGAAAACTCGCCGTACATCGCGCACAGATTACCTATTCACCAAAATGGAAACCTGGAAAAGCTGTGTTTGCAAATCTGCCAAAAAAACGAAATGGAAAATGAATTGATTCAAGCTTGTCTCCGGGCATACATGAATTCTCTTTGTGCCGGATTTTTCCGGTTTACTTCTGTTTTGCCGAATTCGATTCTTTGCATCCTGTTACCGTTGACTCATTCAAGTATTCATTCTAATATGGCGATATGGCCATAGTGAAGAAAACGCTTAAACAATATGAAGCCCGGGCGAAGATTGCCAAAGCGATGGCTCATCCAAGTCGTCTGCTGATGCTGGATTTGCTTCGCGATCGGGAAATGTGTGTGAATGAGTTGACCGAACAGGTCGGGGCGGATCAATCAACTGTTTCCAAACATCTTGCCATTCTGAGGGAAACGGGGCTGATTGATGTCCGTAAGGAGGGTGCGATGAGCTTCTATCGGGTCTCGTGCGCCTGTCTGGACGGTTTTTTTTCCTGCATGGAAACGGTTCTCAAGGCAGATCTCGAACAGCGCCGTTCTTCCGTTGAGTAGACGGCAAACGAATTTTTTTACATCAATGCATGGCGAAATGGCAATTAGGTAATATTCCTGTCTGTTGTCTGAGCCAAATAATGAAAAAGAACTTGCTATGTCTCAGTTAGATTTAGATTGCCAAAAGTCCACTTCTCAAGGGATGAGTTTTTTTGAACGATACCTGACGCTCTGGGTCGCGCTTTGCATTGTTGCAGGGATCATTCTGGGGAAGTTGGCCCCCGGCTTCGCTCAAGCTCTAGATGGGATGGCGATTCACGTCAATGGTGCTCCTGTGATTTCAATCCCGATCGCGATCTGTCTGTTTTTCATGATGTATCCGATTATGGTCAAAATCGATTTCGGGGAAGTGCTTCGAGCGGGTAAATCGATCCGACCGGTCGGGTTGACTCTTTTCATCAACTGGGCAGTCAAGCCGTTTACGATGTATGCAATTGCGAACTTTTTTTTGGGAACGCTCTTTTACAATCTGATTGGGCCCGATGCTGTCGACTATGTCAAAATGCCTCTGGGGATCAATCTGGATGTCGGAGCTTCCTATGGAGCCGGCCAGGTTGTTCTTGTTGATGGAGTGAAAATGCTCGAAGTTCCCTTATGGCGAAGTTATCTGGCGGGTTGTATTTTGCTCGGAGTCGCTCCTTGCACCGCGATGGTACTTGTTTGGGGTTTTCTTGCCAGAGGGAATGATGGTCTGACACTGGCGATGGTTGCCATCAATTCGTTGACCATGCTCCTGCTGTATGGTGTATTGGGTGGTTTTCTGCTTGGTGTCGGCAAACTGCCCGTTCCCTGGCAGGCATTACTTCTTTCGATTGGTGTTTATGTCGCCCTTCCATTGGTTGCGGGCTATTTTTCCCGGAAATGGATTATCGCCCGGAAGGGGGAGCAGTGGTTTCGAGAAAAATTTCTGCATCTGTTGACTCCCGTGACCATCTCCGCACTGTTGTTGACGCTGGTGCTGCTCTTTTCATTCAAGGGAGAAACAATTCTTGATAACCCCTTGACAATATTGTGGATTGCGATTCCGCTGTTCATTCAGACCGTTTTCATCTTCGCTTTGGGGTATGGACTTGCGAAACTGTTGGGGCTAAGCTACGAAAATGCTGCACCGGCGGCCATGATTGGTGCTTCGAACCATTTCGAAGTTGCCATTGCAACTTCCACGATGCTTTACGGGCTTTCTTCAGGAGCTTCTTTGGCAACAGTTGTTGGTGTGCTGATTGAGGTTCCGCTGATGTTGATGCTGGTCAGATTCTGTCTGAAAACGCAGAGCTGGTTCCCGCATCTGGCCGCTTCCGTGGAAAATCAGGAATGATCACTCACAAACGGGAAGGAGTAGACGGATGAATCTGCCCGAGAAAAAAGAGTGTTTTGGCACAATGTTTCCAGATGATCTGCATTTGAAAACGAACAGGCCAAATAAGGGAAAAGTCTTTACCGTCTGGATGAAACAGCAGGAAGGTTCGATGCTTCCTGTTCACAGTGATCGTAGGATCGAGACGGATATCGAACAATGGTTGGATTGCCAGCAATGTCCGATCTTTGAATCTTGTTACAAATTGTGTATTGCGAAAGTGACTCTTGAATCCGCCATCGCCATGCAATGACATTTTCAGTTGAACAGAGACCGAACCGGAAATAATCCGGAAACAAGGATTGATCGAATGATGCCAAAACGCGTACTGATTCTGTGCACGGGGAACTCTTGCCGATCCCAGATGGCGGAAGATTTATGGGAACTGCTGGGAGAAGGAAAATGGGTTTCAGAATCTGCCGGGTCGAAGCCATCCGGCTATGTGCATCCGCTTGCGATAAAGGCGATGGAGGAACTGGGCCGGGATCTTTCCAAGCACCAAAGCAAATCGCTTGACCAGTTTCAGGATCAACCGTTCGATCTGGTTGTGACCGTTTGCGATAACGCGAAGCAGGCCTGTCCTGTTTTTCATGGCGCAAAAAAGACATTGCATTGGCCATTCGATGATCCTGCCGATGCAACCGGAACCGATGACGAAAAAATGGTCACCTTTCGACGGGTCAGGGATGAGATCAAACGGAAAATTCAGAATTATCTGGATTCAGAGGATGAATGATTTCATCGATCGGAGGGATGCAATCTGTCCGGGCTTCCTGCTGACGACCGATCGATACTCTGTATCTGCGTGATCGATTTCGTTACCATTCGCGCTTGTGCTTCATTGGACATTGGGCGGGCATGCCGGTGTCCCTTGTCGGATGTTGTTTCAGCGTACTTTCCCGTTCCAGTTCACAGGATTTTTCCATGACCTTGCCGTTGGCTACAATGCAGGATGTTCGAAAGGCGGAATCCGTTATACGGAAGCATCTTTCTCCGACTCCGCTGATCCGTTCCTATCGATTGGAGCATGAGTTGGGGCTTGCCGAGGGGAGACAGGTCTGGCTGAAGGACTATGGCTCGTCGCCAACCGGGTCTTTCAAGGTAATGGGAGCCTTGAACTGGATGGCGAACAACCTGCAACGGATTCAGGATTGTCCTGTTGCTGCCCACTCCTCCGGAAATTTTGCCTCGGGAATTTCCTACGCGGGAATGAGATATGGCAAGCGTGTTATTATTGTGATGCCAGATAACGCTCCGCAGGTAAAATTTCGATTGACCCGTTCCTTTGGTGCGGAAATTCGCACCTACGATATTGCGACTGATCATGAAACCGGTATCCGTGAGAAAATGACCCGCGATATCGCTGACCAGGAGAAGGGAATTCAGGCTTCTCCCTATGATGACAACAATGTGATCGCCGGCAATGGCGTGGGGGGACTGGAAATTATTGGCGAGCTCAAAAGGGCAGGGCGGTCTTTATCCCATTTTTTATGCCCGGTTAGTGGTGGTGGTTTGATGGCAGGACTGGCCATTGCGATTGCGGATGGTTTCCCCGAGGCAGCGATCATTGCCGTTGAGCCGGATACGGCTGACGATTTCTCCCGTTCACTCAAAGCGGGAAAAAGAACAAGTCTGAAGCATCCAACAAGCATATGTGACGGCCTGCTTTCCTACGAGGTCGGCAGGCATAACTGGCCCATTCTTGAGAAACAGATTACCGCAGCCGTGACAGTTCCCGATTTGCAAACAAGGATGGCGATGAAATGGCTGTACTGCAATCATGGGATACGGGCTGAGCCTTCCGGTGTCATCTCTCTCGCTGCGGCTTTGACCGGAAAGGCGAACCTGGAAGGGCAGGGCGACATCGTCATCATTCTCAGCGGACGCAACGTCGACGAAGACCAATTTCGGGAATGGATTGGCGATTTACCTGAATGGCCGGTCCAGTGATAGAATCTGGTACTCGTACTTTGTCCGATGCCGAACCGTTGACATAGCTGTAGACATAACCCGGTCAAGAAAACAGCCCCCCACCGGCTTTTACCGGCAGGGGGCTGGGGTTCTTCTCTTCGGATTGTGGAAAAGGGACCAAAATTTCTCGCAAGCCGGGCCACTTAATCGACCGGACGGCTGTATGAGATTATTCGGTCGCCTCCTCTTTTTCCTCCGTTTGCTGATCTTCGGACGCTTGTTCGGTCGAATCTTCGCCCGTTGCTTCCTCGGAAGCAAGTTCATCGACAGTCGCTTCCGACTGCTCCTCGACAACATCTACAGATGCCTTCTCGCTTTCAGGAGCATTCGTCGGCATCTGGAACAGTGGGCCATCTGTTGCCCCCATTCCTCCTTTAAGATCTTGAGGTGAAGCCACCGGTTTGCCGGACTCGTCAACCTGTTGTTCATCGGCATCAGCCTCAAG
>JALWSL010000533.1:598-15694 GCA_027080405.1 Planctomycetaceae bacterium | reverse complement strand
CGTGTCCGAAGTCCCTGTCCCGACCTCCGTCAATGCCCGGGAAACAACTGTACTGACAACCGATTCCACTTCGTGACGGGAGATATTCAGTGTCAATTGAACCGGTTCGCTTTCCGATTGAAACGCATAACGAAACGCCTGCTGTCCCTGCTTGGCGAGCAGTTTTAATTCGCGAATATCAATCGCCTCCACTCCCTGCCCGGCGGCATTGACCGCCAGCGATAACGCAGGATCCACATGCACAACGACCTCCCCGGAAGCTCGCGACAGTTCCGGCCCGGAAATTTCCTTTCCGTTCGAGCCCCGCGGTTGAATGGGCATAATCCGCTGAGCAGTTTCCTCTTTCCCTTTTCCGTTCTCCTGTTCCCCTTCCGAGTGCTGGAATGGCAGATCGTAAGTCACCATGAACCGCTGATGCCCGGTAACGGGTCGCTGTGTTTTGATCATCCAGATAACCCATGGGTCGGCCTTTGAATTTTCCTGCTCCTTCTTTCCTTTTTCATCGAGTTTGCTTTCGGCCGGTTTTTCGCTTGAAGCAAGCGGGGCTTTCTGTTGAATCGGGACATTGCCCGGCCCCGCGATCGCAATTTGAATTCGATCGCTGACAGCCTTGGGAATCGCAAGATAAAAGCGATCGATCCCCGCATACTGCACGCTGTAATCGACCACCGTTTCCACAATCGCCCCGGATGGTTCAACGCGAACCGTAGTCGCTGTTTGGGCGGTCAAGCGTGTCGGGCGGCGAATCGTACGGACGGGAATGACGACCGGTCGGCTTTGAAACTTCCAGGCGGCTCGAATCGTGGTATCGGGGAATCTCATTTGAATTGCATTCACCGGAATCGCCTGAGCTGATTCAATTTTGTCTTCCTCAGCGACAAGTTCAATCGCATCAATTGTAAATGCTGCGATTCGCCCCTGTTCCTGTCTGATTCCCTGCGGCGTAACCAAGGGCAGGTTCGGCAGTTTTGATGTCCCTGTCGCCAGGTCTTCTTTGGGGCGGACAATATAACCCCGCACGAGCACAGAAAGAGTGCCCTGAAACTGCTCCTTCAAAACGATGGAAAGAGTCTGTTTCTTTTTGTCGTGCTGGAACTCGGCCATCTGCGGGCATTCGACACCGATAAGAGAAAACCCTTTCGGCAACTGCATCGCGAGACTAAACAGACCCGTTCGGCGAATGGTGTACTGCATCTGCGAAGCAACTTCGATCCGCTGCTCACGGAACACGACAAACGCATCATGTTTCAAATCAAGAATCGCTTTAACCGGTTCGGTACGAACGACGAAATCGAACGCAGGAGAAAAATAACGAAACGAACGCTCTTCGTTTCCGGAATCGGTACGAACCAGTCCGGTTTGACGATCCACGACCAACGTCAGTTCCTTGCCGTGTGTTATCGAAAGTGTTCCGTTTTCGCGCGTCACATCCAACGCATGAATACCACGCACTTCCCCTTGAGCGCCAATCCCGCCCAGCGAAATCGGCCCCGATTTCGGCAATGATCGCTCGGTATGAATTTCCAGCGTGAGATCCTTTTTCACATCGCCGAGCAGTTTCACTTCAATCACTTGCCGCTTCTGTTCCTTTTTGACTGCCCATGCCTGGATGCGTGCGGAACTGGTCACATCGAGAACCCGCTGATCGAGCGGAACCGCAACTCGCAACGCATTTGTTTCGCCTCGCAGAATTTTGTAATTCAGCTTCGCATCGGTATGAATGAGGCCATCACGAATTGAAATACTCATTTGATTCGTGACCCGCGTCAGCAAGTCCATTTCCGGGCGATCACTGATGCGCGGCGTCCAGGTAACAGAAACATTTTTCGTCGCACCGAGACTGACGGTCACGCCGCTGTTTTTTTCGGGAATCGGTTTTTCATTTTTAATAACGATATGCCGGGGGGTAATCGCAATTTGCTGATCTGCCTTGGGAACAGTAAAGCGAAGCGTCGTAATACCGACCGGCGGGAGTGTGAGATCAACACGCGGCCCCGCGGGAGAGCGTTTGATCTGCACCAGCAGTTTCAGCGTTACCTGATACTCGCCAGCAGATTCAAACAGCAGCGAATACTTTCCCTCGCCCGTTCCCCGCAAAAGAACTTTCTTTTTGCTGTCGCTGGAAATTTCTCCCACCGCGGCCTGCCCCAGATTCAACGGCAATTCCGCCCAGCTTTCCTTGAGCGCCTTGCAAGCGTACTGTGCGGTGATTTCGACAACGTCGCCATTCACGACTGCGTTGTATTTTGAAGAAGAAATAACCGCCTGGGCAGACGGGGTCACTTCGACAGGCCGCTTCCCCGCCCTTTTGACAAGATCGAGATATTCCTCATAAGAGATAACGACCTTCGATTTAAGCCGATCGATCACTTCGTTCAGGCGATCGTACGGAATGTAAATCAGATGATCGACAGGCCGTTTTCCTTTTTCTTTGACTTCCGTGACTTCCTCTTCAACTTCCTTTTCTTTAACTGCTTCTTCAACTACTTTAACGGGCTGTTTAACGGACTGTTCAACAACGGGTTCTTTAGCGGGCGTTTTTGCCGGCTGGGCGTGTGACAAATGGACCTGCGAAAAGAGGCCGGTTGCAGCCAGAGCGAAGCAGAGCAGGAAACGCCGAGCGAACGAATTCTTCGTTTGAGAGATCATGCCGGAAAATCCAAAACAAAAGACAGTCTGAGGTTTCAATAAATTCATGAATCGTCCTCGTGTCAAAATTTCGAATTGATGCGGGACGTCATCCAGGGTTTTTCCATGAGGAAATGCCCCAAACGCTACACATCAATTGTTGCTTGCAGCTCTCGAGCTACTCAGTTGAACAACAGAGGGTTGAACAACAGAGGGTTGAACAACAGAGGGCAAGTTTTTCGGAAAAAATCTTCGCCAGGCAAACCAAACCGTAATTGTAACCCGAACCCACACAAATTACCCAGTTTTAACATAGCCATTGACGCAGTTGTTCTAAATAAAGTTGCGTCCATTTCCCGGAAAAATCCAGATTCGCACCGGATTACCGGTTTTCAGGGCACTGCTCCATCGTGAATCCGGAACTTTTTCTCAGCTGCAGGGCGTTTCCCTCCGTTTGTTTATTATGGACGCGAGAACGGGACGGTTATGCATTCAGGCTGATCGGTGAGGTGCCTGAAAAGGTGCCACACCCCTTTTTATTGCTGCGTATTTTGGTGAATGGCGAGTTGTTCGCGAATAATTCGGTCCATCACTGTCCAGGTTCCCCATAGCCTCGTTTTTATGGCGAGGCTATGATACGATTCGGGAAGCGGGCCGAAATTTGAGTCGTTTTCCCGTTAACCCATTAAATGTAAATTGAACCCCTTTTCCGTTAGCGGTGAAGATAAAACATCCTCTCTGTAGCCAATAGGAAATGAAGACATGTCTCTGGAACCCTACTCGCCCTGCCCGTGTGAGAGCGGGAAGAAATTAAAATTCTGCTGTGCTGACATCGCAACTGAAATGCTCAAGGCGCTTCAACTGCACGAAGGAGGACAGACCCGTGCAGCGCGAAAGATTCTGGAAAAATTGCATCGGAAGCAACCGGCTCGCGCCTGGATTTCGACTTCCTATGCGGGCGTATTGCTTTCAATGGAGGAACCGGAAGCGGCACGCGAGGTATTAAAAGAATTGCTGGAGGAAAACCCAAATCATCCGATCGGCAGAATTTTGGATGCGACTGCGGCTCTTGATATCGAAGGGTATGACCAGGCCCGCCCGGCCATCCATCGCGCGTTCACCAAAGGAGTGAAGCATCATCCTGAAATGATCGGTTCCATGGCTGCGGGCATTTCCTCGATTTTGCTTGATGAAGGCCGATACATGGCCAGCAGGCAGCATCTGGCATTTGCGCTGCGATTCGTGCAGGCTGAGGATCGCGAACAGGTCATCATGCGGCTGCTTGAATTCGACAGCGATCTCTCAATTCCCTATTTGTTCCGAAGCGTTCATAATTTGAAACCGCTGGACGATTTGCTGAATGAGGAACAACAGGCGGTTTTCAAAAAATCACTGGGACTTTCCGCTCTCGGCTGCTGGCACGAAGCAGCAGCAGTTCTCACTCCACTGACGCAGGAATATCCGGACTCCGCGAATTTGTGGACCAATATCGCCCTGTTCCATGCCTGGGACGGAAACGAGGAGGCTGCGGCTGAAATCTTTCATCGTGCCGGACGCCTGGCCGAAGATCGCCAGCAGGCGATCAGCTGCGAAACGCTGGGACAATTGCTCGATCACGAATCGAATCCATCCTTCCAACGGAATTACTACTACGCTTGCAACAAACATTCCGTGTCGCAATTGTTGAGCAAGCTCGATGACGTACCCCGATTCATCCGTCAATCTCTCTCACCGGAACAGGAGGAGAGGGCACCGACCAACTTTTACCAAATTCTTGATCGGGAACCGGGAGAGGACAAGATAGCCCCTCCCATCGATTTCGAGACGCTTCCCAGGTTCGTTGGATCGTTTGCTCTGGTCGAGACCCCCGACAACAAGGTTTACTGCCGGATCAGCAGTGAGCAGGAGTGTGCTCAGGAGATCCGTCAGTTTCTGGAAGAAATCGTTGGTGATTTCATTGAAATTGCCACAATCACGAACGAACAGGGGGAAGAACTTCATGCCAGTGATACAATCGATAGTGGTTGGCAGGAATATCAAAAGCTGGAGGAATTATTTTTCTACGATAGCGATTGCTATGAATGCAGTCTCTCGGAATTGGAGCGAGAAAAATGGGGTTATTTTGTCGATCAACTTTGGCCCAACACCCCGTTTTCCGCATTGAATAATAAAACACCACTCGAAGCGGCAGAAAACGATGAACTGGCTGTTCCGCTGGCGGCAGCCGTCAACATTTTCGACGTTTTCGCCAACCAGTTCAGCTATCAACTCGATACCGATGCGCTGAGAGAACGACTCGGTCTTGAAAAGGAAGAGCCTTTCGAGATTGAGGATGACGCGCAGCTAAACAGTTGCGAAGTTCTGGAGATGTTGAGAATTCCTCTCGAAAAACTCACGGATGAACAATTGGAACAGATTTTGAAGCGCTCCCAGCTGATTCAGCACGCTCGATTTTCCGATCAGGTGCTCGAAGCCGCGTTAAAACGGGAGGGAGTGATCGACGAGGAGCAATATCCCCACGCATTGCAAACATATGTTGAAGTGGCAATGAAGACGTTCAAATATGATGTTGCTCTTGAACGGGTTCAACTGGCCAGGGAATGGACGGAAAAAACGAATCAGAAACCGGTAAAGGTGATGCAATGGGATTTGCTGGAGTTGCGGATTCGCCTGGAAAATCCCGAAGACCCCGAACTGTTTCTCCTTCTTGACAGGATGTACCAGCAGTATTTGAGAAAAATGCCCGATGTGGAATCAGTCGTCACCGGTCTGCTTGTCATGCACAAAGTGGCGCCTCCCTGGCTCGGTGGGAATATTGTCACTCCTGATGGATCATCGGAAACCGGGGAAATTTGGAGCCCCGAAAAAGAGGCAGAGGCGAGTTCGGGCGGAAAGCTCTGGTTGCCGGGACAGGAGTAATGCCTGAATGTTTTTCGAATCCTGCGGAAGTCATGCGGCGTGCGATTCAACTGGCTCGCAGAGGGAGAGGTTCCGTTGAACCGAACCCGATGGTTGGAGCCGTCATCGTTGATGATCGGCTTCAGCTTCTTGCCGAGGGTTATCATGAAAAACATGGTGGCCCCCATGCTGAAATCAACGCGATTGAAGCTCTCCCCGACTGTGATCCCGATCTGAAGAAAGCAACGCTTTACGTTACACTCGAACCGTGCGCACACCGAGGAAAAACGGAGCCCTGCACCGATGCGGTCATCGCGGCCGGATTTCGCAAGGTGGTCATCGGCTGCCAGGATCCGGCCCCTCATACCATGGGCAGGGGCATCAAACGCCTGCAGGAAGCAGGAATCACTGTCGAGATTGGCCTGTTACAGTCGGAATGCGAACAGCTGATCCGACCTTTCACCAGGCTGATGAAAACGGGCAGGCCTTACGTTCATGCCAAATGGGCAATGACACTTGACGGGCGGATCGCCAGTCATACCGGTTCCTCCCGATGGATATCCAGCGAAACGTCTCGAAAAATTGTGCATCAACTGCGCGGCTGGATGGACGCCATTCTTGTCGGTGCGGGGACAGTTCTCGCAGACGACCCGTTGCTCACGACGCGTCCGCCCGGTCAACGAACCGCATCGAGAATTATCCTCGATTCCAACGCCTCGATTTCGCTCAACTCAAGATTGGTTCAATCGGCCTCAGAAGCTCCCCTGATTATCGCCTGTCTCGAAAAAGCGTCAGATGAAAAATGCGGAGAACTACAGCGCAGAGGTGTTGAAATTATCCGTTGCCCAGCCGATTCCCATAACCATCCGGATCTGAAATATCTTCTGAAAAAACTGGGGTCGCGGAGCATGACCAATCTTCTGGTGGAAGGTGGATCGAAAGTCCTCGGTTCTTTTTTTGACTCGTGCCTGATCGATGAAGTGCATGTTTTCATCGCTCCCAAAATCATCGGCGGAGCAGTTTCACCCGGCCCGGTAGCAGGAATCGGAATCCCGGAGATGAAAAATGCTGTCCATTTCCGGGAAACATCGATCCGTGAAATTGATGGTGACATCTACTTCAATGGCGAAACTGTAATCAATGGTGAAACAGCAATCGAAAACCTCCAGGTAAAATAATGAACGACTGGCTCTACCGAATCTCTTTGGCATGGCTGATTGCCTCTGTCATGCTTGTTTTGGGATACTGGACCCGTTGGATTCCCTTTTGGCAGGCTGGAGTTTATGGGGGCTCGGTTCTGGTCTGTTCGCTGATCTCATTTTTACTCAATGGGTACGACAAACTGCAAGCGCGGCGGGAGAAACGACGCATACCTGAAAAATGGCTGCACACCCTGGAATTGCTGGGAGGCTGGCCCGGTGCCCACTTTGCTCAGCAGTTCTTTCGGCACAAGACAGAGAAAAAGGGGTATCGCACGGTCTACTGGACCATCATTTTTCTCCATATCGCACTGGTGACAACAGCCATTTACTTTTCGGTGACCACCGCAAACACCAATGAGAAATAGCACCTTTTCGCGACGAAAAAGGGAAGCCTGAGGCATTCAGCCAAGCGGCAAAAAAAGCAGCAACAAGGCGAGAAGCGGAAGCCACTGGGCCTGAAGCAAACGGTCAGGATAGACAATTCATTCATACCGCTTCTGCTTTCCCAATGGTGAAAAGACTGCTGCAACCAACCGGAACATGCGAACACAACACCTCAGCATATCTTTCCTATACTTTCGAGACAGGAAATCCACCCTAATCGACCGTGTTCCACCAGTTTACCATTGCGTTTAGTGTCACATTTGGTATGTTTGCCGTCGGCGAAACAATTAGCGATTAGCCTTAATAGTAAACATGGTAAACATAGAGGGTTTGGTTTAAGGCATCGAGTAATTTGGAAAAGTCCTCCGATGATAGCGAGGCGTTTTGATGTCGTGCGAATTTTTAGGAAAAGGAGATCAGAAAATGATTTTGCCAAGAAGAGGTGTGGGAGTTTTGACATTGCTGACGGCTCTCGCATTTTTGGCCGCTGCGACAACTTCGACGGAAGCTGGTCGGAGGTATCGCGGAAGCTTCGGCAGTTATGGAAGCAGCGGCGGTAGTTCAGGTAGTTCTGGAAGTTATGGAAGCAGCGGTGGGAGTTCTGGAAGTTACGGCAGTAGCGGCGGAAGCTCCGGCAGTTACGGTAGCTACGGAAGCAGTGGTGGTAGCTCCGGAAGTTACGGCAGTCGAGGCGGCTTGTTCCGTCGGCGCGCTCTCAGACGCGGTTCTCATGGCTCAAGTGGAGGATATTACCACAGTTCAGGAAGCTACGGTTCCAGTGGCGGGTCAAGTGGCGGATCGTTTGGTTCCAGTGGCGGTTACAGTCATGGGTCTTACGGCTCCAGCGGTGGATACAGCTATGGATCATTCGGTTCGAGTGGTTCATCGGGAGGCGTGATTATTCATCAGTCTCCAGCTGTTGTTCACCCTCGGGGATCCTCCCAGGCTCCTGCGTTGAAAGCACCAGCTCCCAAGGCGGATGCACCTAAACCAACTCCTGCGCCAGCTCCCGAAAAGAAGGATGGCCAGGCGCGCATGACCATTCAGGTGCCCGCAGACGCTGTCGTCTTCCTGAACAATCAACGGATGAAATTGACAGGAAGTACCCGTCAGTTTATCTCTCCAAAATTGCCTACGGACAAAGCATATGCCTATACGGTACGTGTAGAAGTTGTTCGAGACGGCAAAACAGTTGCCACAGAGCAAAGGCAGATTATCCGGGCAGGTGAAAGCTACGCGTTAACATTTATCGAGCAGAATGGAGCCCTGGTATTTGTTGATCCCTCAATGGGGAATGTTGTCGCAGCCCATTAAGGGCGGGCCTGCTGGTTCCCCACTGACAGGCTGACGCTGGTATCAGGACGGTACCGTTTGTAGAATGAGGTGAGTAAGGAGGGAGGAAGCGATATGATCTCTCTCCTTACTTTTTTGCAGCCAAATTGGACATGAAGGTTGCATTGGTTCTGTTTTTGTTTCAGGATATGGTCTTCCAGGATTTAACGACGATGAACGAATCTGGTATTACTGCGATGCATCCCGAGACGGCGAGTTCAGCGGCATCTGAAAGAGGTCTGTTGAAACGACTCGGTTTCTATGCTCTCAATCTGGCCATCATGTTCCATTTGGCTGCAGTTTGTGCCGCACCGCTTTCTGTATCACCCTCTTCCGAATTGGAACAGTCTCTCTGGAACTTTACTGCGCCGTACGTACAGGTGCTGTACCAGAATAACGGGTTTCACTTCTTTGCACCCAATCCGGAGGGAGCGCACACGGTTCATTATGTCGTTACCTACAAAGACGGGAAAACGGAACAGGGGAAGTTTCCCCATCGGGGGATTTGGCCCCGACTGCTGTATCATCGACATTTGATGCTTTCTGAAAATCTGGCGGCCATGGAGGGTGAACGGCGCGAAAGAATGGCACGCGACTTTGCGTATCAGGTCTGCAAAAGTCATCGGGCAGAACGGGTAACCCTGTCGCTTGTCAGGCACGATATTGCATTGAGGGAACGGATTATCGCTGGAGGGAGCCTGTTTGATGAAGACCTGTATCAGGAAATACCTTTAGGAACATTCACATGGGCCGACTTATCAGCCACCTCTTCGGTGAATTCCGTAGCTACTGTGACGAAGTAGCTGAAGCATGGAACAGATTCTGGTTCACGCCACGTGATCCCTATGCACTCTGTGTCATTCGTTGCCTTGTCGGTTGGATGGCCTTTTACACCGTTTTGGTGTGGGGAATCGAACTGGAGGCCTTTTTTGCGCCACACTCGTTCAACTCGGCGGCAATGATTCAGGATCATTTCCAGAATGTGGAAGGGCCTTTCGCGCTCTCTTTTTGGACATGGATACCTGAACAATGGATGCACGAGGTCCATTACCTGTGTCTCGGCATTACGTTCTGCTTCATGATCGGACTTTTCACACGGGTTAGTTCGATATTAAGTCTGGTCATTCTGATTTCATACGCTTACCGCGCCCGCTTCGCCAATTACGGGTTGGATCAGATTGTCACGATTTTGACGCTGTATCTGTGCATTGGCAATAGCGGTGAATATCTTTCAATCGACCGGCTGATCAAAAGATATCGAATCGCCAAAAGGAAAATTCGTTCTGGAGAAGGACTCTGGCAAATTCCGCACGACTCCACCAAAACCGTTGCGACGAATATTGCAACGCGGCTGATGCAGTTTCATTACTGTGTCATTTACATGGCAGCCGGACTGGGAAAGCTGTTTGGAGAAACCTGGTGGGATGGCAGCGCGATGTGGCGGGGCCTGGCCATTTCAGAATATCAGACGCTCGACATGACCTGGCTGGCCTATTACCCCTGGTTTACAGAGTTCCTGACCCACCTGACGATTGCCTGGGAAGTTTCCTTCTGTTTTCTCGTTTGGCGACCGTTGGCAAAGAACTGGATGTTACTTCTCGGTGCAGGAATGCATTTCGGTATCGGTTTGATGCTCGGCATGTGGACCTTCGCCACCTGCATGATGTTCGGTTACCTCAGTTTTTATGAGCCGGAACAGGTTCGTGCCTTTCTGCGCTATTTCCGGGACCTGCTATTCAGCTCCGAACAGAAAATGATCGAAGTGACCACTTCTTCGGCTCATTCGATGACTGCGGCTGCGATAAAAAAAACATTTGATGTAACTGACCGATATGTGCTGGTGGTTGATGGGTCACCTCCAGATTTTGAACAGGGACGGACCGCTGAAGCCGGCACCGGTCAGGTTCTCCCGGCGATTTCCCGGCTGATCATGCTGGATTACGATACAAAACTGTTTCGAAAATTCGACACGATCATTCAGAAAACAGGGATCCCTTTCAGTTGTGTCAGTTCATTGAATCAGCTTCAGGACGCCATCGAGCAATCTCCTGACAGTATTATCATCGCGAATCTCGGCAATTTCACCGACCAGGAAGTACAAGACTATCTTGGCTCAATCCTTCCGCTGGCCTTGAAATTCTACCCTAGTGTGACACTGCTGCGAAGTTCGCAGGCCCAATGGCTTGAACAGGGGTTGCTTGAAGATTACCAGAGAATTCTCATTCTCCCCTGCGATGGAAATGACGTTTTATCCGAACTGCAACGAGCCCTGCTCTTCTATAATGACAAGTTTCCGGGTGTGAACAGACAGGTTCCCTCCCTCTTTTTTGACGGACAGAAACAGAACTCACTGGAGACCGCCCCTGAACCGACCGGTTATCAGGGACCACTTGACACCGTTTTTGATTGAGGCTCTGCCACGATCATCCCTTTTCGTTCCACCCCCTGGTGGTGGCAAGATAGACCCTCGAATCGATTTTCGTTTCAATCGCATCCTGATTGGTTGGACAGACATGAGACATCGCAATGTTACCCGCTGCTTGTTCGTTTTACTGTCAGTTTTTCTGGCTGGTTGTGCTGCCGATACGGATACGGCTCTGGTCGGGAGTCACCGGGCGTTTCTGGCCCAACAAAAAGGCGATTGGGAACAGGCGATCGAGATTCGGAAAGACGTCATCAAGCGCTTCCCCAATTACCCCTTTATGGCTGATCTCCATTTCGAGCAGGCCATGGCGTATGTTTATCTGAGCCAGGACGAAAAGGCGATCGAATCGTTCACAGCGGCGATCGAGTTGGATCCGGAGTTCCGGGAAGCCGTCGCCAGACGAAGCGAAGCCAACTTCCGGGCTGGACACTACAAACAGGCCATTGAAGACAGTAATCGGGTGATTGCTTTGGATACGGATGCGAACTTTAATATGGGTCAACTGTACCTGACGCGCGCGGACGCCTACTTCAAAACCGGAGATGCCCCGCGGGCATTACATAACTGGGAACTGGCAACCCTGGTCGCACCGCGGCTGAAAACACCCCACTTGCGAATCGCCTCGTATTATTCCGATATTGGTCAAACGGAACTCGCGCTGAAATCTATAGATCGGGCCATAGAGCTGGATGGAGAGGATCCCGCCATTCAGTATCGACGATCCATCCTGCTGGCGATGCTCGATCGTCAGGAAGAAGCACAAACTGCCCTGGACAAAGCCAGGAAGTTGGATCAGCAGGGAGAACTCAACTTACCCGATACCATCGATGAAGTCATGGCGGAGATTGAAAAAGAGAAACAGGCCCATCAGGAACAGATCGCGGCCAAACCGATTCCCACCGCAGATCTGATTGACAAAATGGAATCGGATCAGGCAATCAAAATTGCCAAGAAGTTTCTGAAAGGCCAAGGGCTGGAAACATTGGAGAAACCGGCCCAACTGGCGAATGCCGTTGTCTGTAAAGAGGATCAACAGGAATTCCAGGTACTCGTAAAAATCGCGCGTGGCGAGGATGAAGACCAGAACTTTGTCCTGACCAGAGAAGAGTACAACCTCGCGGTGCAGCAGTCTTCTTCACTGGGAATGGTTGTCGTCTCGGGGATCAATTTCGATCCCCGAACAGGCGATGTCGCCCCGAACAGCGGACGGGTGATCGCCTACGCCCAGAAATGGAAGCCGGATCCGTCCCGCTTCAAACCGGCAGCGTATGAATACCGGGTAAGCAGGAAGAAGCCGTAGACCCCTGACACACCAATCGCACGGGCAATCCGCGTTCCAGGGCTGCCGCCCAGCTGCTCTCTCCTTCGGTCACTCAGGCAGCGTCAGCGTCATACGGTGCATCGTAGAACGCACTGATACGGTTCCTGGGCGAGTACAGCGTAAGAGCAGGAGCTTTCTGCAACTGGTATCTCATGATGTAGGCGTCTTCACAGGTATCGTCGTAATGGTTGCGCAGAACGGTGACAGCCATGAAGTCGAGTTCTTTGAAAAACATCTGAGCGGTCAAATTGCGTTCACGAACTTCAAGCAGAATTTCCTTGCGACGCTGAAGGGAGAGCTTATCGATGAGGCGATCGACCATCTGCGTGCCAATGCCCCTACGACGGTACTGCTTGGCAACAGCGAAGTTCAGCACATGCAGGTTCGATTTATGCAGTTCGTAGATCATGAACCCAACAATCTCATGATCGATTTCTGCAACCATCCCGATACAGTTCTGCTGCCTGAGAATGCAGAGGAACTCTTCCTCACTCCAGGCATGTTCGAAACTTTCCTGCTCGATCGCCAGCACTTCCGGCATATCACGTCGAATAAGCCAGCGAATCTGCAACGAAGAAGCTGAATTACTGATATCATCAAAAGTCACGGCGGCCTCCTTGCCCGTCGAGAAAAATCGTCTGAGTCAGGTGGGGCAACCCTCTCCCCGCCTGCATTTCATCGTCGAGGCTGTATCATATAACAAACTCCACGAATCTTGCTACCCCTCTCGACAAAAACTTGAAACGAAACTCCACATATCAATTCTTCGTCATTCGTAAGCCGTTATAATGAGAACATTTAGGGGAAAAAAACGGGAACGGTTCCAGAATTGTAAAATTTATCTCCACGGGGCTCTTTGGCATTGGAACTGCTGCCGTTCGATCCATTTCATCGAACTGAAAGTTTGTGCCATTCTGCAAGGACGACCTGCCCGGTTCAATTCAGAAAGCGAAGGGGACGGAAAACGTTGCCAACGATGAAAGCAGATGCATCAACCAGAGAAACTTTCAAGCGACTGGAGCGTGTTGAACGCCGCTTTTGAATCGATACTTTCTGCCGCAACTTGCGTGGATTCCTTCAGGCTCCCCGATTGACCGGTGATCCACAATCCGGCGGCCGCATTGGCCAATACAATATCGCGACCCGGCCCCTGTTTTCCTTCCAAGATGTCACGAATCATCTCCGCACTTTGATCAACGGTTTTTACCTGCAGAGAATCGAGATGAACAGGGCTCAATCCAAAATCCTCCGCAGTCCACTGTAGAGATGATACCTGAGTCTGTTCGACCAGAAAAACCCGTGTCGTTCCCCAGAGGCTGACTTCATCTATTTCATCATTTCCGCAGACAACGGCAGCGCGGGTTGTGCCAAGCCTCGCCAGGGCATGAGCCAGTTTCTCTGCAAACGTATTCCGAATGGTCCCGATCAACTGGAACTCCGCATGGGCCGGGTTTGTCAAAGGCCCCAACAGATTGAAAATGGTTCGCACTCCCAATGCCTTGCGTACAGGGGCAAGATGCTTCATCGCCTGATGCAGTAACGGTGCGAAACAGAACCCGATTCCGACTCGATCAATGCAGCGATCAACCTGTTCGGGGGAAAGATCGATTTTGACGCCCAGTTTTTCCAGAACATCTGCAGAACCACTCGTACTGGAGACCGAACGGTTCCCATGTTTGGCAACTTTTATTCCGGAAGCCGCACAGACAATCGCTGTAGCGGTGGAGATATTGAACGTGTGCAGTCCATCGCCTCCGGTGCCGCAGGTATCGAGCAAACCATCTCCCCGTTGACGAATGGGTGTGCATCGCGAACGCATCGCAGCGGCCGCACCTGCTATTTCGTCGATGGTTTCGCCCCGCAGAGCCATCATGCAAAGCAGACCGGCTATCTGAACGGGATCACCTGCCCCCTCCATCATTTCACAGACGAGATCGTGCATTCTGTTTTGGGTCAACGTTCCACCGTCAGCCACATCACGAAGTGCTGATTGCAACACGGTACTCATTCGCATTCCTGAAAGAAAAATAACGAAAAAAAGAGATGTCATTCAGTGGGCAATCCCACACGGGGGCAATACTTCAACAACGGACAATCGGAACAGCGTGGCTTGCGTGCGACGCAGATTTCGCGTCCCAGGAAAATGAGACGATGGGAAAAATCGATCCATTGTTTTTTGGGGATGATGGCCATCAAATCCTGTTCGATTTTTTCGGGCTGTTTGCTTTCCGTCAAACCGAGCAGTCGGCTGATTCTGCGAACATGCGTATCGACCACGATACCGGTCGGTATTCCAAACCAGGTTCCCAAAACAACGTTGGCCGTTTTTCTTCCGACACCGGGAAGTTTCACCAGTTCCTCAAGAGAATCTGGAACTTCGCCATGATGCGACTCCACCAGAGCTTTTGCCATACCGATCAGGCTCGTCGCCTTGGCTCGGAAAAAACCGAGCGAGTGAATGATTTTCTCCACAGAAACCTGCCTGGCGGCAGCAAGCTCCGCCGGGCCAGGATATTTTTCAAACAGAATCGGTGTGACACGATTGACCCGTTCATCGGTGCATTGAGCTGAGAGAATGGTCGCTACGAGCAACTCATAGGCGTTCTTGTGCTGCAGCGCACATTCAACAACGGGGTACTTCTTCTTCAGAATTCGCAGTATGTTCCGCACCCGGCGCGTCCGCTCCTGTTCGGTTTCCGTGAAAGCGGGGACGGCAGGAAGTCTGGTCGTCGTCTTTTTTTTCGTTCTTGTCCCCCGGGCAGAACGGGCAGCAGGCTTCCGTTTGGGCATTTCAAAAACTTTGTCGCTAGATTGGTATCAGTTGCTGAAATCACCAGGATTCCCAAACAGACCGCCTCCCTGGTCGCTGGTGTTGCCCCCTTTGAGGGTCATTCGCCGCTTTTCCG
>JALWSL010000533.1:0-588 GCA_027080405.1 Planctomycetaceae bacterium | reverse complement strand
CATGGAAAGCGGAGTCCGCTGCTTGTTCCTGTTGATTTCAAGAACCTGGGCTTCCACTTCCTCTCCTTCCTTGAGAACATCACTGACCTTGTTCACTCTGCGAAAATCGAGTTCGCTAATGTGAATCAGCCCTTCCAGTCCTTCTTCAATTTCCACAAACGCACCGAAGTCGGTAATTTTCTTCACGACTCCACGGACAACTGTATTTTTGGGAAACTTCTGTTCTGCGTAGTCCCAGGGATTGTCGAGCAGTTGTTTCATTCCCAGACTGATCTTTTTGTTTTCACGATCAATTTTCAATACTTTGACTTCGATCTGCTGCCCCTGCTTGAGGACATCCGATGGATGCCCGATGCGTGTCCAGCCTATTTCCCGTACATGCAACAGACCATCGACGCCACCGATATCGACGAACGCGCCGTAATCTTTTATTGTCTTGACCGTGCCGGTTCGCCGATCTCCTTCAGTCAGGTTTTCCCAAACGGCAGCCGCCTGCTGTTCGCGTTCTTCCTGCAGAATCGCTTTACGACTGACAACCAGATTTTTCTTCTTCGGGTCGACGTCGATGACCTTGGCGGTCATTTTCTG
>JALWSL010000532.1 GCA_027080405.1 Planctomycetaceae bacterium | reverse complement strand
TTGACCACGGGGAACTTTCTTCGTATCTGCACCAATACTTCTACGGTTGCCGTTGCCGCCCTGGGCATGACCTTCGTCATTATTGCAGGAGGAATCGATCTTTCTGCCGGAACTGCATTGGCACTATGCGCGACCGTTCTGGCCTATTTTCTGAAAGCGGATTACGGACCGGGTGTTGCCATCACTCTCTGTCTGCTGACAGGGTGTTTGTGTGGATTGACCAATGGATTGCTCATCAGCGGTTTGAAGATGATTCCGTTCATTGTCACGTTGGGGACGATGTCGATCTTTCTGGGAATTGCGAAATGGCTTGCAAATCAGACAACAGTTCGTCCAAGTCGTGAGACACAAATTCCTCAATGGTTGCAGGCCTATTTGAGTACACGGGATTACGCGGCTGTCGCGGGATTGCCTTTGGGCGTCTGGGGTGTGCTGCTTCTCTCGATCCTTGTTGCCGTTGCGCTGCGTTATACCGTTTTCAGCAGACATGTTTTTGCGATCGGTTCCAACGAAAGTACGGCTCGTCTTTGCGGAGTGAATGTCACACGTACGAAAATTCTGGTTTATACGCTATCCGGGCTGTTTATCGGAATTGCAGGTCTGTATCAGTTTTCGCGTCTTTCGGTTGGCAACCCAACTTCGGGAATCGGCATGGAATTGAAGGTGATTGCAGCAGTCGTTATTGGCGGGGGCAGCCTCAATGGCGGGAGCGGGACGGTCCTGGGAACACTTGCCGGGGCAGCCATCATGACCGTCATCCAAAGCGGATGTACGCAATTGGGAATCAGCAATTCAATGCAGGATATGATTCTGGGGCTGGTTGTTATTGTTGCCGTGTTTGTCGACCAGATCAGACATCGAAAACAGAACTGATGAGGCTTGCCTCAATCCAGCAGTACCCCGTCAGCGATAATCTGTGTCAGCAATAATCCGTGCCGGCGATAATCTTTCGGGATGGCGATCTGGCGGCACAATCCTAATAGACGAATTCAATCCCGGCGTTCCCACCGTTTGCGATCATGTTGCCGTTGTTGTCAACATTGTAGGTAGACCCGATTACCGCGGTAGCCTGTTCAGGTGCCAAGGCGACGCCAGAAAGAAACAGAACTTCCCAGCCGCCTCGAATGCGAAGATTGTCGCTGATCCGGTAGACAAGACCGAGACCGGTGTGACCGACAAAGGCAACCGAACTCTGATTGCTTGTCAACGTTCTTCCATAAACAGAGTTGTCATTGGTGATGCCGGAATAGGTTTCGGTAATCGTTCCTCTGGCCTGATTGTGATACACGCCCGCTTTGATGAATCCATCAAACAGCCAGTTTTCACTTTCGACCAGAATGCTTTCCAACGAGAACTGAACACCATTAAGCGAGTTGTCCGTTACCGCGCTGTTTTGAAATCGGAGTCTGTCCGGCCCCGCGGTTCCGAGCAGTGCAGTCTCGTCATCAAACCCGTCTGCTGCTCCGGAAAGAAGTGTCAGATTTCCGCCGTTTGGGTCGGTCAACGCTGTGTGTGAAAGACCGCCGTTGGCACCGACGGCGTTGTCGACAGCTCGAAAGGTCCCTGTCAGCGAGACACTGGAAAGTTCATCCAGATTGACGTGTCGCCAACCTGCTCCCAGTTTGAATCGGCGGTTAACCGGAGCGAATTTTGCCATCAATTCCCAATCTTTCAGGCTGCTTCGATACTGCATCTGATAACTGGGGGCCGGGTCTGCAAACGTGCCGACGGGACCGAAGCCATCATCTTCCAGTTGTTCATTCGGTCCGGCACCACCGCTCAGATCGGCAGAAGCCGCATTAAAGATCGGTTGAAAATACGTGCTCGCATTGATGAAGTTTGCACCGGCAAAACTGGTGGCGATTCCGGAATCAAAACTGACACCGGTTGATAACTGGCCGGCTTGTGATTCGTTCCAGCCGTCAATCTGCATCCATGAAAATTCGAGTTCGAAATTTTCAATCGCGATTGCGGATTTCAGGCGGTACCCACTTTGATAGTTGAAGTTCAAATTATCGTAACTGAGTGCGTCCGGCCCTCCGATAATTGTTCCGCCTGCAAAGTTGGAATCGCGTGTCCAAAAAAGATACTCTGCCTGAAAATAGAGGAAGGGGCCCGAGTGGCAGACGTTTTCAGGAACCTGGCACGCATCGCAACCATTTTGGCAGGCGGCTGAGGGGCAGAGTTCAGATTCGCAAGTGGTGCAGACCTGCTTGAAAATCTCGTCCGGTTCCAGAACGTCGCTTGCCGACTGATCCTGAGCGTGTAAATTCGTCAGGCAACTAAGACCTGCAAAACCGCTCAAAAGAACGGGAAACAAACTACCGATACAAAGCCGCCACATGAAGCCGGCTCCTTCCTTGGAATGTCATGATAACGCAGCTTCCCGATCGTTTTCACCCGGGAACTCCGGCCCGATAAAAAAGGGGCTATCGAGATTCTTCGGAGATTGACCGGAACAAACGTGACAAGACGGACGAGCTTTACACTCAGAAAAGCAAAAAGAAGCGTTACCATCAACTGCAGCTTACCCAAATTGACAGGCCGGTTGGCGGATGTCTCAATGAGCAGCAGGCGGTTCGTTCTGAAAGGCACGGTTACGGTAGAGGAAATCGACAATATTGCCCTCATGTGGCTGCAGCCAGTTCAGTTGAACCGTTTTTATTTCGCCAATGTTCAGACGGTCAATATTTCTCGCATCAAGCAGTTCCGCCGACCACTGTTCATTTTCTGTCAATGCGGTACAAACAAGCGTCTGTCCGATCGTTTTGATCATTTTCTCTTGTGGACAGGGCACAACGGCGACAAAAGGAAACATGTACTCGGCTTTGGCGAGTGTTGCCGAAGGGTCGCTGCAGTGGACTACTGTTGGTCTCAGAAAGGCGTGTCGTTCATGTTTTTCAAGGCGGTCGGCTTGACGATATTTCGCTGTTACTTCTGTGACGCCAGTTTCTTTCAGGCCGTCTTCAATCTGCTCATTCATTGCCTGGGCAACATCGGGATTGGTGAATGCGGCTAATTGAGCCTGAGGATCATTCATGGCAGTCGGTTCCACTTTCGCCAACCGTTGGGCAATGGCCTCGGCAATCTCTTCGGTATGACGGGAAGCATAAATGGCTGAGGCGTTAATGCAACTGCGCCCTCCGTTGATGTAGACGCTATCCACCATCAGGTCAAGATACTTTTCCCACTGATCGACGACGTCATCACCCAACAGTATTTTGCTGAAACCAGGGCCGTGCACCTGTACGTTCGGATTGCCCGCATACTGGTCGACCGTTGCCTGTCCGCCGAAAATCATAACCCGGTTGCACAATTCCGTAACAGCGGAACCGACTTCGTGTGGCCCGGGATACAGACTGATCGCCTCTTTGGGGATACCTGCTTCGATATAGGCGGAAGCCATGCGGTAGGGTGTCCACGGTTCGGATGAGCCCGGTTTGAGAACCAGGCCAATTTGCATTGGAATACAAGGCAGCCACAAGGTATGCACCCCGGGGGAGTTCGAAGGCAAAACAAGACCAAGCACGTCGGAGGTTGCCTGATAGCTGACCATCACTCCCCGATCTTCCTTGCCGTACCCCTTTTGAAGAATCTCCAGAGGAAGCCCGCGCGTCAGGGCATCAAGAATTTCCCCCATATTTTTCAGAACAAAGGCGATTTTGTGCATATTGGCCGCGCACATGTTTTCGGGAAGCCCGGTGCTGGCAGATTGTATTTTGCAAAACTGTTCCGGTGTTTGTGTTCCATTGCCGATCGGCAATTCTGCGTGGAGATAGAGATCGCCTGCTTTGCTGCACATTTCCACAAGCTGGTGAATATCAATTTGTCGAAGAGCCTCTCTCGCCTTTTTGGCCTTACGCATATCCATCTTTACCAGCCCCCCGTTGGCCTGATGGATATCGGCGAGCTTTTCGCCAGTCTCAAAATGAACCACTTCCGCCTTGTCCAGGCTTTCGTACGTTTTACCCCAACGGATAACTGGAATTTCTAACATGATTCGATTCTATAGTTCAGGTGTTCAATCAGGATGGAGACTTCACAACTTCGACCGTGATTCCAAGTTCGACCGTGATCAACGCCAATTTCGGCCACGGCAACTTCGATCGACGCCCCGTTAATTCGAACGCCGACCAGCCAAACCCGATC
>JALWSL010000531.1 GCA_027080405.1 Planctomycetaceae bacterium | reverse complement strand
CTACGGTTCGGCCAGCAGAAAGCCAAGGCGCTGGATGGTGGCGATGCTCTCGCCGGTAACGTGAGCCACGGCCCGGTTTAAATCTGTTTGTCTCATGGTCATACTCCTTCATCAAAACGGGTTTCAGTAACAAAAAATGCCCCGCTCCAGCAGAGAAACACTCTGCCAAAGCGGGACGAACGGGTAAGATCTTTTTTACTCAGGTTTTCAGACTGAATCAGCTGAATCAGAAGCAGTCGGAATCAGCCAATGCTTCTGCAGCCAGTTCACTTCGGCAGCAAGAGCGGCACTGCGCCGCGTAAACGGACCAAGCTGCGGACCCTGTACGGGAGCAAGATCGACAAACCACTGACCGGCATGATTCGGTTCAACATAAGAGCCACGATTGATCGTGAGGGAACCGAGGGAACGCAGATCGAGCGTTTCGTCATACAGGGTGCGGATCGTTCCTGCAGGTTGAATCAGCAGTTGCATACCAGCTCCTTCTATTGGGGAGAACGGATAATCTGCCGGCGAGGTCGGTCAATCAGTAATCCATCCAATACCGACTGCACGCCCGAAAGCTGTGTGGCAACCTGTTGTCGCAAGCCGCCATTGGTTCGCAACTGCTGAGGAGCGATCCCGCTGACAATCTGCTGGCAGGTTTCAACCAGTTCCTCCAACTGCTCGTTGGAACGGATATTGAGAGTTCGAAAACGTTCAAAGAATTCCTGCAGGTTGCCGATCGCGCTATCCCGGAAGATTTTGGGACGTCCGTCTTCCTGACCGCTAAGTCGATCACTCAAATGAGAAACCAGATGCGACAATTCCTCCACAAAAGCGGTCTCGGCCAACTGCACCGCCTCTTCAAAACGGGCCTGCACCCGCCGGCACTGCTGTTGATACAGTTGCGGATTGAGCTGCTGCAGATAGGACGGGGGTTCCACGCTGGGGAATTCCCAGTTAACCTCAAACAGATTTCGCAGTGAAGCGGGATAATCAGATTCCTGATACAATTCGCCCAGTCGTTCCCGGGCGGCGGAGCGGAGTATTTCGTAATGAGCCTCCAACTCTACGACCGCTTCGTTCAACTCACTTCGATAATTCTGCAAATGTTCCTGAAACGATCCCAGAGATTCGCGGCGGACCAGTCGGATGCCTGGCTCCGGATACGGCAGACTGACTGCATTCCAATAGGCCCGCACCCGGCTGCGAATGGAATTGACCGCCTTGAACCGGGGATGCCGGGTATCAAGCAATTTTTTGCCGGCGGAAAGATAATCACCTGCTGCTCCAAACGATTCCGCCGCCTGAGCTTTTTGCACCGCAGTAAGCGATTTTCGGGTGCCGAACCAGACAAAACTGATGCGGGTAGCAGACATCGCGGACTGCAATCTTGCTGCCGGAGTATTTTCGGCAGCGGCATTGATATCAGTTTCAGTTTCCTCCAAGAGAGTTGCCATCAAAAAATCTCCTTTCAATAAAAAAGACCGGAGGGCATCCCGCCAGGGGAGACCATCCGGTCGGAAAAGCGAATGTTGTTTGACGATCTCTCAATTGATGCGGGGATCGGGAGGGATCGAAGGATAGGATTCAGGTTTGTTGTGCTGGATCTGCTGGCCATCAGTAGAGCCGTTATACAAACCGCCCGATTCGGCGCAGAGACAGCGACCGCCAGCCCACTGACGCAACCGTTTGACCGATTCCTGAGCCGTTACCGCTACCGGCACAATATTCCTGGCGGCTTGAACCAATGGCAGGTTGAGTAGCGCCGCCAGTCGGCAGCAGGCCCGGATTTCCGCACCGGTCCAGTTTGAATCATCCGGCAATGCTTGCTCCTGAATCTCAAACTGTTCCCGATGCAGCTGCCAGATCGCCTGCTTCTGCTCTGCTCCCGGCAAATCCAGAAAGAAGAGCGCATCAAACCGCTCCGCTCGCAAAAACTCGGGCGGCAGTTTCTGCACATCGTTGGCGGTGCAGATCACAAAGACATCGGAAGTATGATCATTGAGCCAGGTCAGTAGTGTGCCGAGCAAGCGTGACGAGACGCCACTGTCAGACTGTCCGGATGAACCACTCAAGCCTTTTTCGACTTCATCGATAAACAGAATCGCCGGTTGCATCGCATCAACAATATGCAAGGCTTTGCGGGTCCGTTCTTCGCTCTGCCCGACCAGAGAACCGAGTAGGGAGCCGACATCGAGCGTGATGGTAGGACGGCCCGTTTCCTGACCGAGTGATTTGGCAAAGGCACTCTTGCCCGTTCCCGGCACACCAAGTAACAACACGCCGCGTGGACGGACCGCAGCGGAACGATTCGAATCATTCTGTAACGCCTGCAGGCAGAATGATTTCAGGGAATCGAGTCCCCCCAGTTCCGCAAATGATTCGTTTCCCCGGTGTAGCGAAAGAAGTCCGCTCTTGGTGAGGGTCTGCGATTTGATTTCCCACAAAGCTCCCGGTTCCAGGCGTCCATGCCGCACCAGAGAAAGAGAAAAAGCTCCTTCGGCTTCATAGCGGGTCAGTCCACAGGCGGCGTCCAGCACCCGTTCCAACTCGTCTCCTTCAGGAAGTTCACCGGATTCGGTCGCAATCTCCTGAGCGATTTCCAACAGTTGCGGGCGCTGTGGGAGTTCATGATCGATACAGATAAAAAGTTTTTCCAGTTCAGTCGGCAACTGCACGACCGGAGAAAGAATCACCAGAAACATGCCACGTTGTTTTCCCAGCAGCACTTGCTGGGCAACCGCCTGCACGATTTCTGCCGACCCTAAAAAACGATGGAAATTCTCCAGCATCAGTAGTAAAGGGGTTTGAGGTTCATCGTGATTGGCCAGAGAACTCAATGAACGGACCGCCGATAAAGGATCGGTGCCCACCTGTTGCGAGAGGTCATGGTTTTCTGAACCAGGGATACGCAGGCCAAGATCAATATTCCAGGGAATGACTCGCCATTGTTGATCGTGGCAGAGGTGGGCGATCTCCCGTAACGCTTCATCCGGTTCGCCGCTTTGAATCCAGATGCCAGTAAATCCGGCGCGGACGGTTTCGGTCAATTGTTGGGTAAGTGACATGTAAGATCCTTGGTAAAGGGAAAGAGAGGTTGCACCACAGAGAAAAGAAAAAGAGTTTGGAATGAAACCTCTTTACTCTGTTGAGGAATTGTCTGTCTGCTGGTGCGTTCGCTGAGCGTTTTGCGATTCGTGGAAGGCAGGAGTTAAGGTTTCTGTCAGTTTTTGACCGAGTGCCTGCTCCAATAAACGGCTTGCCTGCTGGCAGTCCGATCCGGTAAAGCCGTGCGTCTGCAGGCGGGTTTTTCCTGCAGGAGAAATGATGATTTCAATCGTTTTCATGCGTTTCCTCCTACCGCAACCTGCAGTTTGATTGAACCATCTTCCAGATGTTGTTCGGTGACGCTATGCCCCTGCCGGCGAGTTTCCAGGGTCGTTTTTTCGACTGCATAACTTTGGATCAGACGATCAAACTCTTTCTGCTCACCCCAGCGGCCTGCGAAATTATCGTAATGGACCTGGCCGCGATCGGTATCGCACACGACCGGGTAAAGCCAGTCCGGTAATCGAACGCAGTAGCCGGTCCTCTGTTTTTGAAAAAGGCGAGCCGTTTCGTAAACCGGTTCGGCCAGATGCAGACGCCGGCAGGCAGCGCGCAATGCCTGCACTTCCCGAATTTCTGTTTGAATCGTGACAATGTGTGACATAAATAATTGATTATCCTTTCGTAATGAGATCAGGTATCAGATGGATTAGGAGGCTGATCTTCTGAATGAGAAAGTAAATCCGGCGGCTGTGGTGGACCGGAGGCCAGTCGTTGTGGCTGATCCCGAGGAAGCAAAAACTGCGGCTCTGGGCTAACCAGGTCATTCAGCAGAATCTGACTTAGCTCCTGATCGCTTACCGGTTCGACTGGTTGTTTTAGTAACTGCCAGCAGATTACCAGTGGCAACAGGCAAAGAGTGAGTAACCCGAGATGAGTGATTACTGCTGCGATCAACGGATCGCGGTAACGCTGCCCAGCGATTGCTTTGCGTTCCTGTTCCAACTGATCCCGTTGTTGATTCACGCCGGATTGTTGAGCGACCAATTCCTCGCGGGCCCGGGCATCCGCTTCCACCAGTTCCCGTGAGCCGGCTGCCAGTTCCTGCTGCAGGGCCAACA
>JALWSL010000530.1 GCA_027080405.1 Planctomycetaceae bacterium | reverse complement strand
ATTCGATGCCGTTTCGCCCAACAGCCTGGATGTTTCCAGTGATCGGGATTTTCTGATCGAGTTCATTTCCGATTTGGCAATTATCGCCGTTCATCTCAGCAGCTGGGCTGAGGAATGGATCATCTGGTTCACAACCGAATTCAACTTTCTCAAACTGACGGACGCCTACACAACCGGCTCGTCGATCATGCCTCAAAAGCGCAACCCCGACGTGCTGGAATTGATCCGCGGAAAATCGGCTCGGGTGATCGCTGCCAATCAACACTTATTGACTCTGACGAAAGGCTTGCCGATGGCGTACAACCGGGATTTGCAGGAAGATAAAATCCCGCTGTTCGATGCTTACGACACGATCGCCGCCTGCCTGGAACTGGCCGCCGCGATTATCGAAACAGCAACGTTGAACCGCGAACAGATTGAATCCCGCCTCGAAGAAGGCTTTCTCGATGCAACCACGCTGATGGAATACCTCATTAAAAAAGGAGTCCCGATGCGAACCGGACACTCAACCGTCGGGGCACTTGTTTCGTTATGCGAACAAAAGGGATGCCGACTCGCTGATCTTTCTCTGGAAGATTTGCAGCAGGCTTGTGAGCAGATCGAAGAAGATGTCTACGATTGTCTGGGCGTACAAAACGCCGTTCGCGCTCTGGTCTCCACAGGTTCTGGCGGCCCGAAACCGGTTGCCCAACAGCTTGCCCGCTGGCAGGAAATCATCGCGGCCCGTGAATAAATGCTGAGCAAAAAGCATTTTTATCTGCTGCTGGCACCCGTATCGTATTACCGGCGTTCCGATTCTCTGGCAAGTCCGGAGAATCAATCGTGATCGTTACTGTGTTAATCGCGGTTCCAGTTTAATGACTGCCTGTTTGGGCAAGCCGTCTGCAATCAGTTCGAACCCGCTGAGTATCGTCTTCCCCTTCTTCGCCTCCAGGGAGATGACAAATTCCCCATCAATCGGGAGGTCGGAATATTCTTTGACGATCGCCCTCATTTTCCCGCCGCTTTGTTTGGTGATATCGAAATCACTCAGTACTTTTTTCCCCTGTACTGAAACATCGAACAGACGCTCCCCGGGTTGAACATCGTTCGGTTCCGCGAAATAGAGTCGAACTGTGTATGTGGCCGGTTTGAGCTTTTTCAGGCGAACCGATCGGAGCCCCTCCATTCCTGATGCCGCCACCCACGGCCACCCATGACCACCCGAAATCCAGATCGAATGGTGATAGTAAGTTTTGCATCGCGTGGGAAGAACTTCCAGATCGAGTTTTGGCGACGGCCCTCCCCGAAGTGGATATTCCAGCCACAATGTTCCTTTATGTGTCACACGATCACCCGGAGCACCCAAATTGATGCCGACGCGTTGTATTTCTTCCGGCTCCCCTTTTCCCCAGACCATCCATTGTTCATGCGTTTCGGGAACGGAATACATCGCCAAACCGACCGGTAGCGGATAACTGCACGTACAACCCTGGTAATAATAGGGAACATTCAATACCCCGCCTGCAGGAATAATACTGTTGGTGCAACCAGAGCGAGGCCCGCTGATATGAATGGTTCCGCTCTCAAAAGTCTTGTCGTAAAACGCGGCGTTGCCGGAACGGACGGTAAACATCAGACCGTAATCAACACCGCCATCACACCCGTAATTTTTGACGATTTCCCGAGGCTCTTTTTTACCCGTCAACGGGTTGATTCGCGATCCCACATCTGCTTTTTCCGGCGGGAAATTTTTCTTCTGATAAGGGGGACGATAGTTATACAACTGCTCTTTGGTGATATCGCGTTGGGGCAAGGAGGCAGCTTTCGATGCGATTTCTTCCTTCGAAAAAATCCGACCGGTGTAAATATCGGAGTAAACAGGGGCCACCAGATGGTAAGGCGGTCGTTCCCCCGAAGGATAACCCCGCCATGCCTTGTCGTAACTGATCATGACACCATCGACGATAAAGGGCTGCGGAGCCCGTTTGAACTGGGAAACCTCATCTCCAAACCAGAGAACACCCAACGGCGCCCGCACCAATTTGTCGGGACTGCTCCAGGTGCCGGTGTAGTCTGTTGCACCATGCAGTCGCCCGGAACGGGTCAGCATCGCGAACTTTCTGTCGAAAACCCAATCCCCGCCAACAGGTCTGAAGTGGATCAGCTGTGACAGTTCCGGTGCGGTAACATCGGGATTCGAAACAGGGACATACAATTTGCCCCCGTAAGGTCGCAGCGACTGATAGATTCGCTTCAGAAACAGCCTGCCCGCATCCCCTGCAGGAACGATTCCCCTTTGGCAGACGATGAAACTTGCCAGATAAGGCGGAAATTCGTGTCTCTGCGGATCGCCCACCCTCAATGAAATACGTTTCCCGTACAGGCCGCGTTCATCCAGTTGACGTCGCAGAGTTGCAACTTTCCCGGCATCCGGATCGATACCGATCACGGTCATTTCTGTTTGTGCCAGTAATCGTTCAATGATTGCAGTTTTGTCAATCCCCAATAACAGACAATAACCATTCCGCACGCTACCTGTCGGAGAAAAGGGGCTGGCCGCTGTCTCGGCGTTGTCCCCGTTTTCTTTCCTGACAGTCTCGATAGTGGGCAGCTTATGCTCAACGGGATCACCCGTTCGTTTGCCCAGGCAGGTTATCACTCCCTGTTTGGTGACGACGAATAATTTCCCGTCCGCTGCGATCATACTGTGAATTGTCCCGGTCACTCCGTCGAATTTCGAATCGAACTTGATTTTCCGACCGTTCACAACAATGCTTGTTCGTACTCCTTTTTCACCCGGCCCCTGTCGCAGATCATCTTCATGGCGAGCCGTATTGACGCCTTTATCGAAAACAATGCTCTCAGGTTCCGGCCCCTGCTTGCCTCGCCGCAGAGCTTTCCCCTGGGCTGAAAACCAACCGCCGGGCAACCGCCCCGCCTTGGGAAGCGAAAACTCCTTGAGCTTCCCCGTTTCCAAATCGAATGTCGCTGGAAAGGCCGCCCCACAAGGAACAATCAGGTTGTTCCCGCTGACCACCAGATACCCCTGGGGCGTCACTCCACCAAATGCCTCGGTGTCATGAGGATGCTGCCCATAGATGTATCCGGTTCGATCATTCAACCAGATCCGTTCCCCTGTTTTCGCATCAAGCGCATAAATAAAAATTCCCTCAAACGGCCAGACTCCAGCAGCAAAATAGACCACCCCGTTTGAAACAACCGGGCCGCCACGCAAGGGCCACAATGAGATCAGCCGTCCGTTTCCGATCACTTCCCGCGTGGAAGGAACCGCGCGAAACTTCCAGATCAGCTTCCCGTGATGGGCATCCAGACAATACAGGTAACCATCGTCACTGCCAACGTAGACTTTGTCCTGCCAGACAACCGGCGCCAATCGAATCGGACCGTTCGCATAGAAACGCCAACGTTCAACTCCGGTTTCAGTCTCATACGCACTCAGTCGGTCATTCAGGGACGAGCCGACATACAACATTTTTTTATAAACAACCGGCTCGTAACCGGCATCGAATTGCAGGCGGGAATTCCGGTAAGCCGGTTTCAAAGGCGGCAGTTCCCGCTTCCACAGCACCTGCAAATTTTCCGGCAATTTTTCTTCTGAACTTGCCGTGCGGCCCGCATCATGTCGCCACATCGGCCAGTCTTCAGCATGCAAACAGGCCCAAGGGAACAGTATTTGAATCAGAAAGAAATATCGCCAACCGCGATGATATATCATGATATTCTCGGCCAAGCGGGGTTTCCTCTTTTACGCCGAACAATTCCCCGGCCAGCACGTTCGACGCGACTTTATTCCTCGCAATGACAGTGGCGAACAGTCTGCAGCTACCGGAGGCAGTTGTCAACAGGAGATGCTTTTTTACTCGCGACCAGGCACGATACTCAAACAGCACCACAATTCCTCGTCGCGCCAAAAACGCCCATATTACTCGGCGTTACTTGGCAATTTCACGTTCGATGGCGGCTATGACCTTCGGGTCATCCGGCTTGACGGCAGGAGCGAATCGAGCGACCATTTTTCCCTCTTTGCTGATGAGGAACTTCTCGAAATTCCAGCGAATTCGCCCTGCGTGATCGGGATCGGTTTGCTTAGATGTCAAAAACTGATAAAGCGGGGTGGCATCAGGACCATTAACCTCGATCTTGCTGAACATGTCAAAGGTAACG
>JALWSL010000529.1 GCA_027080405.1 Planctomycetaceae bacterium | reverse complement strand
CTCTATTTCCTGCGACAATGGGCGAAGACCACCCGCGACCGGGAATCGATTTTTTCCAGAGGACATTTTCCGTTTCGCTCCAGCGATCCGGAAGATCAGGATGATCGGCAACCCCCAAGGCATCCGCTCCCCGAAACTGCGGCCAATTCTCATCAGCAATAGACCGGGAAACCCCGCCAACCTGCGACAGTGCCCAAATGGAGAGGAACAGGAGTCTCAGAGCAGCCAACCTTCTGAAATACATTCTTTCACTCCTTCTCCCCGAAACCATGGAAATCGCCGGGTAATTAATTGTTGGGCAGGTAATTGTCGGGCAAACAGTGTGGGAAATCATCTTCTGTTTACAAATTCGCAGACGGTTTGCGCCAATGATGCCCGTCTGCCTCAAGCAGCCTCTCGGCCGCTTCCGGGCCCCACGTCCCGGCTGGATAGAACTCAGGATCCTGATCTCCGCCCTCAAGATATTCCAGAACAGGCGTAACAAACTTCCATGCCGCTTCAAGTTCGTCGCTACGTGTAAACAGGGTCGTATCACCGCGCATCACATCGAGCAGCAGGCGTTCATACGCTTCCGGTAGTCCGGTTTCAAACTGTTCGTCGTAGGCGAAATCCAGCGCTACCGGATGTATCTGGTACTGCATACCGGGGCGTTTTGTTGAACAGCTCAACTCGATCCCTTCATGAGGTTGGATGCGGAAAACCAGTGTATTCGGTTTCGCCTCGACCATGGCACACATATCACCATCACATTCCACCGTTGTGAACAGGTTCATCGGTGGGTGCTTGAATTGGACTGCGATCTCACTGACGCGATGGGGCATTCTTTTTCCCGTCCTGAGATAGAAGGGAACCCCCGCCCAGCGCCAGTTATCAACGAACGCTTTCAGGGCAATGTACGTTTCCCGACGGGAGTCCCTCGGAATACGATCCTCCTCGCGATAACCGGGCAACACCTTTCCCGGCTCAATTTCATTGGCGGTGTACTGCCCTGCAACCGCCCAGCGGGAAATGTCCTGTTGATCCCCCGGGCTCAGTGCCTGGAGAACTTTCATCTTTTCGTCTCGAATATCATCGCCACGAAACAGGGCGGGTGGCTCCATCGCGATCAGACAAAGCAACTGCAACACGTGATTTTGCATCACATCGCGCAACGCTCCCGATTGATCGTAATAACCACCACGTCCCCGCTCGATGCCTTGTGATTCCGCTACGGTAATCTGAATGTGATCGACATGATTTCGATTCAGCAACGGTTCGAAAATTGCATTACCAAAACGGAACAGCAAAATGTTCTGTACGGTTTCCTTGCCCAAATAATGGTCGATACGATAGATCTGGCTTTCGTGCAGATGACGACTCAGGGAATGACTCAGACGTTTCGCGGAAGCCCAATCGTGTCCGAACGGTTTTTCAAAAACGACTCGCAACCAGTTTTCGTCATCGTAATCGGGAATCATCCCCGAAACATCGAGTGCTTCTACAGCCGGGAGAAAAAGTTTCGGGGCAGTCGCCATGTAAACAATCCGCTTGCCCGAAAGTCCGCTGTTCTGTTCCAACTCTTCCAGCGAAGTTTTCAGGCTGGTGTATTGGCTGGCATCGGCGATATCGACCTGACGATAGTGCAAACGGGCGGCAAACCGTTTCCAGTCTGCTTCGGTTACTTCGCCAGTTCGCGAAGCCGTCCCGACCGCCTCGAACATCTCCTGTCGGAAGACCTCATCACTCTTTTCCCGGCGGGCTACACCGATTATCTGAGACTTTTTCGGCAGATACCCGGTTTTCCAAAGGGTGTATAACGCCGGGATCAATTTTCGTGCGGTCAAATCGCCAGATGCACCAAAGATCAAAATCGATGCATCTTCCCCCATCTCTCCCCAAGCCTGCGTTGCTGAAAATGTTTCAGTCGTTCCTGCTTGATGTTCCGGCATCACCGATCCCTCAATTCCTACGTGCTACATGAAAGTATCTGTCTGTCCATGAACCGTCTAACGCAGAACAGTTTTAACGCACCGGTATAATCGACGTCAACTGCGAACAGTCAGGGCGTCAGAGCGGAACACTCTCTCCTTTCAACTTCGGAAATTGGAGTTCAGCTCTCGGCACCTGCCTCCCTGTGATGCCCGATCGATAAATCATCCCCCAAAAAGATCATCAATCGGGCAGACTCTTTTTCTCGAGATTTCCATGATATTTCCGCGAGATTTCCACGAGCAGGACGAATCACGCTCTTCAAACGATCTCTGCTCTGTTAAATTCCGGAAATCTGTAACATCCGGAAAGTTGACCGATTATGGTGGCCACCTTATCTCGTGAAATCGATACCGCATGAAATCGATCGAGGAACTGGAGTGACGAAAAAACGTGTGTTAATTATTGGAGCCGGATTGGCAGGGATTGCCGCCGCGGTCGAACTGAGCCGGCATGGCTATCAAGTCAGACTGGTTGAGTCCCGACCACGCCTGGGCGGACGGGCTTCCTCGATTACCGATCCCACCACCGGCGAACTGATCGATAATTGCCAGCACGTCAATATGGGCTGCTGCACCGGGTTTCAGAAGTTGTGCCGCCTGACCGGAACATCACAATTCCTGACCAATGAAAAACGGCTTCATTTTATTGGCCTGGACGGTCGCATCAACGTCCTCAAAAACAGTCTGTTGCCCGCCCCGGCACATTTGGCCATTTCGTTTGCCCAATTATCCTATCTAACCTGGCAGGAAAAAAGAGCACTTGCAGTGGCCCTGCTCCGCCTGAAACGCGCCAATCGTCCCGCATCAGGAGCTTTTATCGACTGGCTCAAAACGCAGAAACAATCCTGCAACACGATCGACCGATTTTGGAATGTTGTTCTCGTTTCCGCCTTGAGTGAAGATCTGGATCGCATTGATTTTTACCATGCACGGAAAGTTTTTCTGGATGGCTTTCTCCGGGGACGCAATGCGTGGAAAGTCCAACTTCTGAAAATCCCGTTGGGAGAATTTTACGACAGACACCTTCAGAACTGGCTGAAGGAACATGCTGCGACAATCGATCTGTTGACCGGATTGAAAGAATTTCTCGTCCAGAACGAACACGACCGGTTCACGGTTACTGGTGCCCAAATGCGAGACGGTTCGATTCTGAAAGCCGATCACTATCTCCTTGCAGTCTCGCATGATCGCGCCAGACCCCTTCTCCCAGAAGCTGCCAGTAACGTGGAGCCCTTTTCAAAAACAGGTGATCTGGAATCAGCCCCGATCACCAGTGTCCATTTGTGGTTCGATCGCCCTGTTACACAACTCAGACACGCAGTTTTGATTAACCGGCTCGGTCAGTGGGTCTTTAACCGAACCGCGATTCTGGAACAGAACTCCCCTCCATCCGGCCACTATTATCAGGTGGTGATCAGTAATAGCCGCGCTATCAAAAATAAAATATCGAACAGTCAAGAGGAATTGGCCACTCTCATCCTTCAGGAACTGGAACAGATCTGGCCTCGCACAAGTTCAGCCAAGCTGCTGCATTCCCGCGTGATCACAGAACACCGAGCCGTCTTTTCGGTCACGCCCGGCGTCGAAGCACTTCGTCCTCCTCAGCAGACACCCATCTGGAATCTTCAAATTGCAGGTGACTGGACGAATACCGGATGGCCTTCCACGATGGAATCAGCCGTACGTAGCGGTTTCCTGGCAGCAAACAATATCATCAACAATGACAACAACAACGGCAGAAAACCTGCACGTCTCCACAAGGAATGACCATTCAAAAATCTGATTTACCAAAAGGATAGAAACAGTCCGGCAGAAGACCGGGTTAAAGGTTGACAAAATCGCTTTTGCATGGAATAGTTCGTATCCATTTTGAACAGACGATCGGGAGTCTCAAAATAACTCCTGAATCTGACGATATAACGATGAGGCAACATAACGAAGGCGCAACGAAGCAGTTACAGTTTCGCCGTTGCTGATTGTCCCCGGAAATTTCGTATCAATATTTATTCTCATAAAGACAGGAAAACAAAATGAGTGGACCGATTGTCAGAACTGGAGCCTCTCCAGAATTTTCCAGAGGCTGGGATCAGATTTTTGGATCCGACAAAACCAAAACAAAGAAAAAGAAATCTACAACCAAGAAATCTACGGCAAAGAAAAGCACCAAAAAATCGGTGAAAAAGTCAGCTAAAAAATCGA
>JALWSL010000528.1 GCA_027080405.1 Planctomycetaceae bacterium | reverse complement strand
GGTCTGTTCTGACCGCCGTAACCAAAATGAGATTTTCAAAAGTTTTCGCACCGTTCGTAAACTTTAATCGTTAGTAGTATGAATACCCCGTCCTTTTTGCAAAACGAAGCCATCAGGAATTTGCAATTGTTGGAGGAGGCGAATTTACGTCGCCAACAGAGACTTGTCACGCCTTTATCAAACGGTCGCTGTCTGGTGAATGGTCGCGAATTGTACGACTTTTCCAGTAACGACTATCTCGGTTTTTCGCAGCACCCGGAAGTGATTTCAGCAGCAGTCAGAGCGATTCAGGAATACGGTGTCGGCTCTCGTGCCAGTATGCTCGTTTCCGGTTGGTCGCCGGTGCATCAGTTGCTGAAAGAGCGAATATGCGAACTGGAACAGACGGAATCGGCGCTTCTCTTTTCCTCGGGATATGCCGCCTGTCAGGGAAGTATTTCAGCAATCATCGATGAAAACGATATTGTTTTTTGTGAGCGGAATAATCATGCCTGTCTGGTTGATGGCTGCCGTCTGTCGAATGCGAAGTTTCGTGTCTATCGAAGTGAGCGTCTGGAAATTCTCGAACGGGAACTGATGAAAAACGCTTCTTTCCCGAAACGGTGGATCGTAACCGAAACCGTTTTCGGTATGGATGCGACAATCGCCCCGATGGATGAATTGATCGAACTGGCCGAAAAGTACGACGCCTATATAATTTGCGACGAAGCTCACGCCAGTGGAGTTTACGGTTCCCGTGGCGCAGGGATCATCTCCCGGTTTTACGATGATTTCACCATTCCGCCGGATATTGTAGAACGCAGAGTGCCGATACGAATCGGGACACTCAGTAAGGCGTTCGGTTCCCAGGGCGGGTTTGTGGCAGGTTCTCCGGAACTGATCGAACTGCTTTGGAATCGTGCAAAAACAGCGATGTTTTCAACGGCCCTTTCCATTCCCGCCTGTGCAGCGGCTGCGCGGGCGATTCAGTTATTGATGGAAGATACAAAAAATCTGCCGGAGAAGTTGAGAAACAGAGCTGCGCTGTTTCGTTCCCACCTTATGGAAGATAAATTTTATGTATTCGGAGAACCGGACAATCCGATCATTCCTGTTTTGGTCGAAGACCCGAAATTGGTCATCAAAATGGCTGATGACCTGAAACGTGCCGGCTTTCTTGTGGCAGCGATCCGCCCGCCCACTGTTCCACGAGGCACCTCCCGCCTGCGAATTTCACTCAATGCCAATTTTTCGATCGATGACCTGGAACTGCTGCGAACAGCGATGAACAAGGCTCGCGATGGAAAGAACGCCAAATGACGAAGCATCCCGATATGACCCCGCAGATCAACACCGCCCAATTCCTGAAGCAGAATGACCTTGAACAGGAATACCCGTTCCGCTCACATTATCTGCAACTCGAAGATGCCTGCTATCACTACATAGATGAGTATAACGGGGAAAGGCAAAGTGATAATAAAGAAGTGTTATTGTTTGTGCATGGCAATCCGACCTGGAGTTTCGCTTGGCGGAACCTGATCAAGCCGCTGCGCGAACAATACCGCTGCATCGCTGTCGATCACATTGGTTGTGGACTTTCCGATAAACCGCAGCAGTACCACTATCAACTTTCGCAGCATATCGCGAACCTGCAACAACTGATTGAAGAGTTGGACTTGCAGAACATCACCCTTGTTGCCCACGATTGGGGTGGGGCGATCGGCAGCGGGGCAGCAGGACGCATGCCCGAACGATTCAAACGGATCGTGTTGATGAATACGGCTGCATTCCGCTCGACGATGATTCCGTTCCGCATCGCTCTTTGCCGAATTCCGCTACTCGGTTCGCTTGGTGTTCGCGGCTTCAACCTGTTCGCCCGGGCTGCGATCAGTATGGCGGTTGACCGCTCCAGGCCGATGCCCAAACGAATCGCCCAAGGTTACCTCGCCCCCTACAACAACTGGAACAACCGCATCGCGATCGATCGTTTTGTGAAAGATATCCCGCTCAGCGTTACCCACAAAAGTTATGCAACTCTATTGGATGTCGAAAACAACCTCGCCAAACTCGCTGATCTTCCAATCCTTTTCCCCTGGGGCAAACAGGACTGGTGTTTCACCACAAAGTTCCTGGAGATTTTTCTCGATCATTTCCCTAATGCCCAGACGAAAATCTACGACAACGCCAGCCACTACGTCTTCGAAGATGTTCCCGATGAACTGGTGGGATTGATTTCAGAATTCATCGCAAAGAATCCGTAGGACTTTTTTCACAAGCGGCATTCTTTATTCGATATCGGTTTCGTCAGAACATCACTTGCATTCTCGATTCTCATCTGCGAAAGTGCATCAATAACGGTTGATCTGAACTCGATGATTTCCGGGGTATTCAAACAGTAAAAGGAAGGCGATGAAAAGCTCATTATCTCGACGGGATTTTGTCAGGAAAAGTGCGGCAGCGAGTGCATTTTTATTGGGAGCCCCTGCGATACTGACAGCCGGTTCGCCGAATAAAAAATTGAATCTTGCCATTATCGGTACAGGGGGCCGAGGAGGGGCGAATTTGCGATCGGTGACAAAAGATCCCGATGTCAATATCGTCGCGCTGTGCGATGTGAATCGCAATAATCTGGAAAGTGCAGCCAAACAGTTCCCCCACGCGAGAACTTACGAAGATTTCCGCGAACTTTATACGAAAACAGACGATATCGACGGCGTTGTTGTCAGTACCTGCGAACATACACATGCCTACGCCACCATGCCCGCCCTCAAAGCGGGCAAGCATGTTTATTGCGAAAAACCATTAACCTACAACATCGATGAAGCCAGAAAAATTACCGAAGCAGCTGCAAAGGCGGGCGTTGCAACACAAATGGGGACGCAAATCCACGCCGGTTCCAATTACCACCGTGTTGTCGAGTTGGTGCAATCAAATGCAATCGGTCCCATTCGGGAAGTTCACGTTTGGGTTTCGCGCGCATGGGGACTCCAATCGAAAGAGGATGCGAAAAAGAATAACGACCGCTTTTACGTTGCAGAACGTCCGACCGAAAAAATGACACCCCCCGATTATCTCAACTGGGATTTATGGCTCGGTCCGGCACCTTACCGACCGTTTCATACGGCCTATTTCCCTGGTCCCAAGTGGTATCGTTGGTGGGATTTTGGCAACGGAACGATGTCGGATTTGGGCAGCCATTGGAACGATCTTCCTTTTTGGGCGCTACAACTCGATGCGCCTCTGACGGTTGAAGCCACCGGTCCGAAACCTCATCCGGAAATTGCTCCCGCTTCGATGTCTGCTACATACGAATATCCTGCCAGGGGGAAAAACTTGCCCGCTTGCAAACTGACCTGGCATCAGGGAGACAGTAAGCCGGAAATCTGGAAACAGGGGAAAATTCCTCAATGGGGAAGTGCGGTTCTGTTTATCGGCGAAGATGGCATGCTTCTCTCCGATTATGGCAAGCATATGCTACTGCCCGAAGACAAGTTCAAAGACTTCAAGCCGCCCAAACAATTCATTCCGAATTCGCCGGGGCATCATCAGGAATGGCTCAATGCGTGTCGAACCGGTTCTGAAACCGGCAGCCCGTTCAGTTACGCTGGTCCGCTGACTGAAGCGAATCACCTCGGAAATGTCGCTTTCCGCGTCGGACAAAAAATTACCTGGGACAGCAAAAACATGCGAGCGGTTAATTGTCCCGAAGCCGCCCGGTACATATCACGGGTACCACGTGAAGGCTGGTCGCTCGGCTGACAAAGTCGATCTGATGTCGTCCTTCGAATAGAACTGGCGGAGCAGGTTCTCCGTGCAGGGAGAATGAAGTCATGTAAAAGCACGACCGACTTTGACAGTGTAAACATGAACATAGAGTTGTTCAACTTGTTTAAGAAAAGGTTTTGAGAATGAAAATAGACACTAAATTAAGCCTGACAGGCATGACTAGAAGAGAGGTTTTAGGCGTTATGGGTGGTGGAGCTTTGATCGCCCTTTCCTTTGGAGATGGAGGAGAGGCCACCGCGAATGACACGATAACAATAGTTGGCAACAGATCGACTGTCAACTTGAGTGAAAACAAACGCATAAACACACAAAACGAAATTGCTTCAAAACTAGATTCAACGCTTGGTAACCGTTCACGGCCTGGACTGAGATTGATCTTGCCATGATTGCCTGAATCTGCGATATC
>JALWSL010000527.1:2993-4179 GCA_027080405.1 Planctomycetaceae bacterium | reverse complement strand
CTTTGATAATCGAGGGCTCGTTTTCAGAAAGTTTTGCCGTTGCCGGATCCAGCCGGTAAATGATGATTTGATCGATTCCCAAATCGGCTGCGTAGACAAATCGGTTGTCCGGCGAAATATTGGCCGAATGGGCGTGAGCAGCCTCCTGACGCTCTTTGTTGATACTATGCCCGTGATGCTGCATCAAACTGGCCATCGGGGAATCGAGTTCGCCATTCTCTTTTAAATGAAAACTGGCGATACTGCCGCCGGTGTAATTGGCAAGCACGAGTGCATGCCCGGTCGAATCGACTGAAAGGTGACACGGAACAGCTCCGCCGCTCGCAAGCTGGTTCAGTTCAACCAATTCTCCCTGATCGCCTTCAATTCGGTAGGCCACAACAGAGCCGGTCCGTTCCCCCTTGTACTCGGCCACTTCACTGACGACATACAGATATTTTTTATTCGGATGGATGGCGAGAAAAGACGAATTCTCTATCTCGTTGGTTCCTTCCAGCAATCGCAGGGAACCGGTTTCCGAATCGAATTGGATCCGATAAATCCCCCGGCTCCCATTTTGCGAATAGGTACCGATATAAGCAATATGTACCGATTTTTGTGTACCTGATTCAGCTGATTGATTCATACCTGCCATAAGACATAAAACTCCCGTCACAAGCACCCAGCGCAGGGTAACCGATAGACCATTACAAAGACCGTAACCATTTTCCATAAAAGACAACTCCGTGATCAGTGACAGAGCGGAAAAGCAGAACAGAGACCGTTGTAGTCTGTGCAATCCGAAATAAAATGGCAACTGTCGGGTAGCACTTTGCCAGGAAAACCGATCGAGAGATACCCGAGACTGAATTTGCCGCTACTCATACAGGCGTTACCGATGCACCCGCTACGCATACAGAGCAATCTGACTTCAGCTGGAGCGCTAATCCAGGCGTTTTTGAGAAAGCCGTCGAGTCATTCCCAGGAAAAAGAATGCCATCACAACCAAAGCCGCCGCGTTGGGCAGCAAGACCGACCAGATATCTCCGGAAAGAAAGATCGTTTTCAGCATTTCCACATAGTAGCGTGCAGGAATAATATGGGTAATCACCTGAATCGGCTTCGGCATCGAACCGATATCGAAAATGAAACCGGACAAAATGAAGGCAGGCAGAAATGTCGTGATGATGGCGACCTGAGCTGCAAC
>JALWSL010000527.1:519-2983 GCA_027080405.1 Planctomycetaceae bacterium | reverse complement strand
AACAGAGCCCCCAGCGAACCACGCAATGGTACCTCAAACAGCCAGACTCCAACTGCAACTGAAAGGGCCAACCCGCCAAGCCCCAACAGAAAATAGGGAAGAATTTTTCCAAGCAGAATTTCATTCATCGAAGTCGGCGTAACCAGTAACGCCTCCATCGTTCCGCGTTCCCATTCACGGGCCATCAACAGAGCAGTCAACAAAGCGCCGATAAGTGTCATGATGACCGCGATCACACCGGGAACAAGATAGTTGCGGCTGTTGACATTCGCATTGAACCAGACGCGGTGTTCAATTCCCACTCCCGAAACGGATGACAGGCCACTTTCAATCTGCCGGTCCGCCAGCCAGTTTCCGTAAACTCCCTCGACATAACCGTTGATAAGGCGGGCGGTATTCGCATCGATCCCGTTTATCAACACCTGAATGGCTGCTCCCTCGGGCCTGCGCAATTTTTCAGAAAAGTCTTCACGTAAATGCACAACGACGTCGATTCGACGTTCCATCAACGCCTTTTCGGCTGCGCGAATGCCATGAAAATAGTAGGTCTCGAAATACTCGGATCTTTCAAAGGCACCGCACAGACTGTTGCTATCGGGAGTTGTTTTATCGACGACCAAAGCTATGGGAACATGTTTGGAATCGAGAGAAACACCGTAGCCGAAAAGAAAAAGGAGAACCAGCGGCAGGATAAAGGCGATTCCCAGCGCACTCGGATCGCGCATGATCTGCATGAATTCCTTGCGTACCAGTCCACGTAACCGAAGCAGGCTGCCTCCCCGGGCGTATTGCTTTCCCCCCGTCTCCGATCCCTTTCTGTTACTGGAATTCTTCATGACTTCACCTGCCGATTGTGCGATTCAATCAGATGGATAAACGCATCTTCCATCGTCAAAAACGGCTTCTCTTCCGAACCGGCTTGCCGCTTGATCTGCGTCGGACTCCCCAACGCGAGTACTTCGCCCCGGATCATGATCGCCATGCGGTCGCAATACTCCGCCTCTTCCATGAAATGCGTGGTCACAAGAATGGTAATCCCCCGCGAAGAGAGCTCACTGATCCGTTCCCAGAATTCCCGTCGTGCCAGTGGATCGACTCCGGAAGTCGGTTCATCCAGAAAAATGATTTTCGGTTCGTGCATCAGCGCACAGGCCAGGGCAAGTCGCTGCTTGTAACCGAGCGGTAACGTTCCGCTGTTTGTCTGTGTGACAGAAGCCAAATCGAATTCGTCCAACGCCCACTCGATACGTTCTTTACGATGTCGATTTTTCAAACCGTAAGCACTGCTGAAAAAATTCAGGTTGTCTAGAACGCTCAACGATCCGTATAGAGAGAACTTCTGAGACATATACCCGATCTGCGCCCGAGCGGCCGCTGCGGTCTTGCGCACATCCACTCCGGCAACAAACAGTTTTCCGGAACTGGTTGGTAGCAGTCCACACAGCATCCGAAACATCGTTGTTTTGCCTGCTCCATTGGCCCCCAAAAGCCCGAACACCTCGCCGGGAGCCACATCAAAACTGACCCCCTTGACCGCATAAAAATCGCCAAAACGCCGCTTCACATTTTCCGCACGAATAATCGGTTCCTGTCCTGAAGTTGAATGCGACGAATTTGACTGAGTCGTTCGTCCTGAAACCGGTATCGACGATTCTGCATTCGTACTATTTTCCGCGGCACGCTCTTGTTTGGTGGTTCCCTCTTTTTTCACCTGATGTTGTCTCAACATCGCAATGAAGCCATCTTCGAATCGGGGAGGAACTTCCTTGATACTGACCGTGCACTCTGGTGGGAAATAACCGTCAAGGGCGGGGGGCTGTTTTTTCCGCCAGACAGTGCGCACGGCATCGCCATGAATCACCGCATCAATTACTTGCGGATGATGCGACAACAGACGCTGTGCGTCACGGTTTTTCATCCCGGAAATCTCAATCTCGAAAACCTGTCCTTTCAGAGGGGCATCGAATGTCGCCGGCTTCCCTTTGCCAAGCAACTCACCTTCATTCAGAATGATGACTTCATCACATCGCTCGGCTTCATCCAGATAGGCCGTGCTGATCAACACCGTTGTTTCTTCTTCGTTCACAAAACGATTGACGATCTCCCACAACTCACGACGGGAAACGGGATCGACTCCGACAGTCGGTTCATCCAGAAGAAGCAGTCGGGGAGGATGCACCAGCGTGCAGGCCAATCCCAGTTTCTGCTTCATCCCGCCGGAAAGTTTGCCCGCCAATCGGGAGAGAAAGGGAGCCAGCCCTGTCATCTGCATCAGTTCATCGTACCGTTTTTTCCGAACCTGTTTCGGAACGCCCTGCAAATCGGCGTACAGCTCCAGATTTTCCAGTACGGACAGATCTTCGTACAATCCGAACCGTTGGGGCATATAACCGACAAGCGATTGAATCTTCAGAGCCTGTTTCACATTGTGGTGCCCAAGTACCCGTACTTCCCCCTGATGAGG
>JALWSL010000527.1:0-509 GCA_027080405.1 Planctomycetaceae bacterium | reverse complement strand
CGCAGCGGCTAGTCGCATCAATGTTGTTTTTCCTGCCCCATCGGGACCGATAAGACCAGTTACCTTACCAGAAGAAATTCCGACTGACAGGTTTTTCAAAGCCTCAACGGTACGCTCCCCGGTAGTGAACCGTTTCGTCACATCAGTCAACTCCAGCGCCCATGATTGGCCCTCCGGTTGCCTGGCACGATCAGATTCCGCGGCAACAACTGATTCACTCATTGGACTGCTTGCTTTTCAGGAGCATCACCCACATCCGGAACCCCGGGCTTTTCATTCCCGTTTTGGTCCGTTGCATCATTCTCTGTTCGCCCGGTTTCATTCTCTGTCTGCCCGGATGATGACGACTGTTTGACCTTTATTTTCACAGTTGCGGGCATGCCGAGGCGAAGTTCGTTGTCCGGGTTTTTCACAAACACACGTACCTGATACACGAGCTTGGTACGTAATTCACTCGTTTCAACCGGTTTGGGTGTAAATTCAGCCGTGGGTGAAATGAAGCCAATCCA
>JALWSL010000526.1 GCA_027080405.1 Planctomycetaceae bacterium | reverse complement strand
ACCGACAACAATCGTCTCGATATTCTTCGTCCCCTCTTTCACACCTTGCGGTTCGAGAATACCAATCACATTCAGGCCTTCAACAGAATCGGAAATGAGATCCGCATTCCCCTTGAGATGAACGCCGCTGAGCAGTTGGCTTTGCGGCTGCATCTTTTCATCAATCGCTGCTTCCAGTTCTGCCAATGTTTTCCCGGTTCCCGCCTTGAGCAACTGATCTGCACTTTTTTGCGTGATGTGAAAAGCGGGAATCGCTTTCTCCCTTGCATTCCCCCCGTAGCCAAAGGGAATCAGTCGATCCTTTTTCCCTTTTGTCGATGTTGGATCGTTGACATAAACAATAGCGATTGCTCCATGCTCCTGTGCATTTTTCATTTTTGATCGCAATGCGGCCCGTTGCGTGTCTATCTTGCCCGACTTGCTCATATACAAGCTGCCCCGAACATTCTGTCGGGGAACTCTGCGAATGATCAGCGCAATTTTTCCTTTCAGGTCAATGTTCTCGAACTCGTCGAAATTGTTCTTGTCATCTTCAATGCCGTACCCGCAAAACACGACTTCGCCGGAAAATTTTCCTTTGCCACCAAACGAACAAACACGAAAATCTTCATTGTTCTGCCAGTTGATTTCATGCCCCTGAATCGTCCCCGTCAATGAAATCTCTTTCCCCTGTTTCGAATTGCCGGCGATCGTAAATTTCTGGAACCCGTTTGGCATTCCTTCAGGAGATTTCAAGCCGGCTTTTTCAAAATGATCGTGGATGAATTGGGCCGCCTCCAGGATTTCCGGCGAACCGGTATCGCGTCCTTCCCGTTCATCAGACGCCAGGAATTCAAGATAAGCCTGAATAGCCGCTTCCGATTGTTTTATCGTCGCCAGATTCGATTCCGCTGAAAACGCATTGTCAAAGGAAACGGAAAAGATTCCCGAAAAAAGAAGCAGTATCAACATTCTTGTTCGCCGCATTATCATATTCCTGTCATAGTCGGATAATCGTAAAAATTTATTGCTGCAATCAGCAACTGCAGGGTGCGTCGAGGCGCATATTTGAAAGGCCTCCCTGACAATCCCGCCTCATTGGGCACGTTGCAACGCACACTACGCTACAACTTCATTCCAGTGGTAAAACATTACCGTCTGATTTCTTCTGCAAAATTTTTCAATGATTCCAAAGGATAACAGCAAAGCGGATATTCCCGACCCTGGGCCACCTGTAAATCTCGCTCGATCTGAATGGTCTGTTCGATTTCCTTTTGAAGCTGCTTTATTCGGGGAGCGGCTATCTGAAACAGCGATTCCCGCACCTGCTTTAATTCCTGATACCGCTTTCTGTTTGCTTCGGTTTTGGCACGACGCTGGATGCGAGACAACCCTTCCGTTTTCGCCTGCTTCTGTTGGGCGATCAATTCTTTTTTCGCCTTGAGTAAATCGGCGGCCAATTTCCGTTCTGCATCCGTGAGCACTGTTTCCGGATTCTCTTTGGCATGGCGGAGTTCCTGTTTTAATTGGGCAGAACTTTGAGTTGGCACGGCAGGGCGGTTCTTCAGAGGCAACCAGAGCGTGCCCGTTGCCACCTGAAACCGGGGCGTGGGCATGTCCCAGAAAGCGGTAATAATTGAATCGGTAATTTCGTCGTACTTTGCACCGCCAATGCCATGAACGAACCAGTCCGCAACAAACAGACGCAGGTAAGCGGTGGTCATCAATGCTTTTGTCCGCAGCCGCATCCCCTGTTGTTGTAACTGATGCAGATGAGCAGAAATGAAACGGAAGCAGTCGTCAGGTTGCGTTTCGGGACTCGATTCCATCTCCACGCAGGATTCCCATTCCACGCGATCACTGAGCAGGATTTTTCCTGCTTCCGATTTCACAAACAGGCTCCTGCGGCGTTTGCTCTCCCTGTTCCAAACCCAGATCGGCAATTCATTCCAGCCATCCTGTTTCAGCAAGTCGGGAACCGGTTGCATCGCAGTTTTAATATGATGGCATTTCCGGTGCTCCTGCAAAACATTGTTGTAAATTTCCAGCAATCGACTCGCGTTGGAAATCAACTCGGCGAGAAAGTCCCGATAACCGGATGAATCGGCCAGTAAACTGATCGGCACTTCGTAGTTGTTGATGCCCAGTTTGCGCTCCAGTTGCACACGTCCCGTCACCAATCCATTCACAACCGAACCGCTTTTATCCACTTCTGAAACAACGGCCCTCCAGAACTCCGGTAAAACACTGGTGGGGGATGAAAACGAATCTTGTTGTTCGACCCGTGTGGCTAAAGACTCAAACAGTTCACGATCGACCACGCTTAATTCTTCCCACGGAACGCCGGGGGGCCAGTGATCAATAATGATTCTTTTTTGAACAACCTTTCCATTTTGCTGGACGGGAATTTTGATACTGTGTGACTTAACCGCATCTGAATCGATAATGACGTTGAGAGAAATTCCGTGATTCCGTTTCGCTAATTCATCGATGAGCACATTTTTTACCCAGACACCAGGATGAAAAAGTTCCGGCTGATGCCCGGTTAAATAGAACGGTTTCTCTCCTGCAAGTTCTTCGATCGAACAGCGGGAGCAGGGCGGTTGTTGCGGGGAAATGGAAGCGGTGTACCGCCGGGCGATCTCGAGCGCTTCGAGCCGGGCTTTTTTTCTCCGTTTGGCCAGTATTTCATTCTGTTTGAATAGCTCACGATTCCTCTCAACAGCATCGTTGACATCGCAAACGGGGGGAGCAATCAATAAATCGCCATCACCGCGGGGAACGCGCAAGCGCGCAGGCAACCGACCTGTTTGGCATCCGGCTGTCGAAGGCTGTTGTGATAAAGCTCGTTGTTTTTGAGAACATCGAGAGTCTTGATCATTAACGAGCGTCTGCCCTTCGCAGACCATATCAAACCCCTATTTCCTGAAACGCAGAAAAACCGGGGCAATCCGAAGAAACTTCTTCGAACGCTTTCGAGATCACCTGCTGGTAATGTTCCATGCGTCTGTTCGCATCGTCGAGAGAGCCGCCGAACGAGCGTTCTTCTTCCAGATAGATACGGGGAACCGGGAATTCGATGATTCTCAACTTTGCACAGGCAGCCTGTACCCATAGTTGCAAGGGCATTGCGTAGCCCGGTTCAGTAATGCGCAACTTCTTCAAGGCGGAAACCCGATACGCCTTGAAGCCGCAAAAGGTGTCTGTCAGATTCAGATTCAATCGTTGATTCAACTGCCTTGTGATTTCAAAATTGATCCGGCGACGATCTTCAGGAGCGGCTTTATCATCCGCAAATTCTGCCAGATAACGACTTCCCGAAACGATGTCGTATTTTTCGCTTTTGCCTTCTTCCTGTGGATCCAGTTGTGCAACAAGTTGCGGGATCATTTGTGGCTGATGTTGTCCATCGCAATCGATGGTGACAATCGCTTCGGCATCCTGCTCAATCGCATATTGAAACGCAGTCTGCAAGGCCGCCCCGTAGCCACGATTATTTTCGTGCGTCAATACCGTCACGTCCGTTCTGGCAGCGAGCAATTGAGGCGTTTGATCCACCGAGCCGTCATCAACCACAACGACATTTGCCGCATAACGAACAACTTCATCCAGAACAGAATTCACGTGTGCCTGTTCATTGAAAATCGGAAGAGCAACAATCCAGTTTGTCATAAATACCGTTTCTTGCTAAGCGTTTGAATGTGCTCCAAGTGTAACTGACTGCAACGTAAGAAGATACACATCGGGCCGTCTTGCTGCACGGAAAACTGCCCCGACCCCAATCCCCCCGAATCGCAGAGGACACTCATGCGGGCAAGCTCTCAGTCATGCGACGCGTTGAAACACAACATTGAAAGGCATCCCTGAAAGCCCCCCACATTGGCATGTTATCACGCTCCCCGCTGTTATTTATCTCATCATGGCAGAAATCCGCGTCCCATTGTAGCGCGGTTTCTGGTTGGGTCAAACAGATTGTCCGGTACGATTTGTTCAGGCATGCGGGAATCTTTTCTCTATTTCCTGTTGCGCGAGCCGTATTTCTTCAAGAACTGACTCTTCCTTTTCCGTTTTCTTCATCGATTGCAGTTTATCCCACGAGTTTTGATTCCCAAGTTGCCCCACCGCCCAGACCACTGCACCGCGAATGAGGGGGGTTTCCTCTCGCACCGAATGTTCCCGACTATCAAGGTACCGAGAGTCTTGA
>JALWSL010000525.1 GCA_027080405.1 Planctomycetaceae bacterium | reverse complement strand
CCTCTGTTCCTGGTTCTCGTTCTCCCCCGCACCGGAATTATTTTTCGAGCCTTGATTATTTTCTGTCTGTTCCGAATTCTTCTGCTGTCCGTCCGGCTGATTCGTCTCTCCCTCCTTTTTCTGGGAGGATTTTCCGTCGGGCGTGTTCCCTTTTTCGGGAGACTCTCCCTGTTCCGAGGAAGCGTCCTTCTCCGAAGCAGCGTCTTTCATCGACTGTTCAGAGGATTCCTGATTCTCCTGGCCGGACTGCTGTTCGCTGTTCTTTTCTTCGGAAGGTTCATCCGAGGCGTTTTCCTCCGGTTCTTGCCGTTCCCGCTCAATCTCTTTCTGTCTCTGTTCGTCTTCCTGTTCCTGCTTTTTCGCCTGCTGTTCATCAACCGGAGCAGTGATACGAATGCGCAACTTCGAGGTGTTCCGACGGTTTGGGTACGGTTCCCGGTTATCTCTGGCTTCGACCCAGAAGGAAATTTCATCGCCTGGTTGAATCGGCAATCGCTTCAATTCCAGTGGATAGCGGGTTCGCAGCATCTGTCTGTTTTTTGCATCAATCAGGTCACTGAGGATGATCTTTCCCTGCTTTTCGACCTGTACCGTCAGCCCGGAAAGATGGAAGTCGGGATCGAACGCCTCGATAAACAGAGGGACCGTCACATTGATCGGCCGAACCAGATCGCCGGTTGGATCAAGCAGACGAATTTCCGGCCGTGCATCCGGGCGAATGAGAATCGCATGCAAGGGAGGGGAAGGATCCCGTGATTTATCAGCCGTTTCACATTCAATACGGTAGAACCGGGGATACGTTCCATCATCGCGAAACCGCAGCACCCAGTTTCCTGAAATTTCTGTTTCATTTTCGATTGTCAACGGAAGCTGTCCGCTACGACTGCTCGGATCCTGCGAATCGTACAACTGAATCCATGCTTTTTTAATCGGCATGTTCGATTCCGCAACAAGATGAACCGCGGAGCCCTCAATCGCATCAAGAGAACCGCTTTGTTGGGTTCGTTCCGCCTGATTGGTGTATCCGGGCGGGGTGATACGGATTTCACGAATGCTGGTTTGTGGGGCGGGGCGCACCGATATTCTGTAATCATCCGTTCGCGCGTCTCCAGCCAGAAGGTAGTAACTGATCGGCTGATCGACTCCCTTTCCATTTTCGCCGGTGATCAGGCCGACAAACTTGCCCAGTCCGTCGTCCGTTTCATGCAACTGAATTCTCTCCTCGAGAACGCTGCGATCTTCCGTTGAATAGACGAGCCAGACCGCTTCCGGTATTTTCCCGTCAACATAGGCAGAAACTTCGACGTGACTGCCCTGCGTGACAGTGATGTTGCCCGGTTCGATATCGAAAATGCGTGTTGTTGTCGGGGCGGCTGTTGTTGTCCAGGGAAACAGAATACGCCAGATGGAATCGGCGACACTTTTGGGCGTAACAAAAGCATAACCGAAGATCAGAACCGTGCCGACCAACAGAGCGTACAGGCGATGCAGCAGCGCCCGGCGATCGACCGCGTGCTCCACATCCAAATCGTTCAGTGTCAATGCCGCCCTCTTTTCGAGACTGTTCCTGATCAACTCGGAAGTCGCAACTCCATTAGTTTCCAGATCGATCAGTGTCAATAAATTGTTTTCAAATGATTGATCAGCTCTTTCAAGCGTGCGAGCCGCAAATAACTGAGTGACCGTTTTACCTGCCGCTGTCCGCCAGTAATAAACAACCGCCCCGAGCAAACTTCCCGCCACTCCCCAGAAACCGAGCCAGCGTAGTGGACGGGAGAGCCCTTGTGAAAATGCCCAGTGATCAAGCAGAATGAACGCGAGCAACAAAAAAAGGATGACAGAAACAACCGTGGCGATTAGCAGCATCAAATCGGTCTGGCGGATCAGGTGCTGTGTCCGACGAATCTGAAACAGAATATAGTCGCTGAAGTCGACATACTTCGGCTGATGCATTTCTTCAGTTCCGGCCATCCGATTCATCCGTTCAAGAGAGATCCACGTTTGCAAACCGTGCCACGTTGTATTGTACTCTTTCGACGCACTGAAGGTAATAATTTGTTCCGATTATTCTGAAATCGTCACGAGCGGAACAAATCCCCCTTTATGCCCGCTTTTCGTCTCGGTTCGTTCATTTTACACCGGTTACACCAGGCCGCTCCGTTTTCTCAGCACCCATTCGATGGTCATCAACGTGGCGAAAAGAAGCAAAATGGGCCAACCGTCCCAAAGATTGAGCGAAGCTGTAATTTCCAAACCGCTTTTCCACGGTTTTCGACCGAGATAACCTTTCAGAAATTTCTTGAGTTCTTCCGGGGCGATTGTTTGCGAATCGGTTGTCATTCCGGCCAGCCCTGCCAGTTCTTCCAGCAGTTCGCGATCGACAATCGGATGATCCATTTCCAAATCGCGATCATGCACCAGAAATCGGGAGAGAGCGGAAAAACCGACATTTTCCCCATTGTGCGCCGCATCGACCCGCACAAAATAATCACCGGGAGTCAACGTCTCAGCAAATGCGGCTCTCTGCCCGATATCGGTTGGTGTTCCACTGACATGGTGTTCTTTCCCTTGCGGATCGGTAATGCGAACTTGGAAGGTTGCCTCGCTGAGCGGGTTTCCCTTGTCGTCTCTTGCGCCATATTCCAAGGAGACGCGGCCGCCCGGATCGATTGTATTCGGCGTGATCTTTAGCCAGACCGGTTGATCGGTATCGAGTTCTTTATGAGCGAGCCACAAAACGGCCTGCATCCAGAATCTTCGGTGTGCCTGTTCGAAACCCGCCTGTGCCCAAAAGTAGGTTTCGTCAAACGCCAGACACATCACGCGAGAACGACCGATATCGGAAGCGACAATCAAGTCATCCCCCTGCTCACTTTTGGCAAGAACTTCGACAAAGTCCGACTTGGCCCGAATGCGCGTTGCTCCGGTCAACGGCGGGAGTTCCAACCAGGCTTCATTGTTACGGGTAGGCGAATCGATGCGCATCACATAATGCCTGTTTCCCGCAGTGGTCGGGACGAGATGCAATTCGCTCTTAATCTGCAAATTGGTATCGTACGTGGAGTCCGGTTCTGCCTGTCCCGGTTTCAGTTCAACCGGCAAGATGTCTCGAAGGGGCGACTGCCCATATCCTCCTGCGCTATAGGTATGATAGCCTCCCAGCATCATCAGCCCTGCTCCGTCACGCACCCGTTGGGCCAGCAGCTTCAATTGCACAGGCGTAAAATGCCTGGCGGAAACATCGCCTAGAATGTAAACATCGTAACGTCCCGGCTCGAACCAGCTGTTATCGATGCCGGATTCCTCCCCGCTTCCCGAAAAGGATTGAGGACGAATCATCTGAAAATCGACCTGCACTTTTTCAGAAGCGTTCAGTTGTCTGACCGATTTGATTTCCGTGCGGAACGTATCGAAATAGGCAATCCGCAAACCGCCCTGCCTGACCCGAATGAGCGTTTCGCGGATGTTGTTTCTGGTTTGAACTTCCCCTTTGATGGGCTCCACCTCGGCTGCCAATTTGTATTCTCCCGAGAGTTCCGGCGTGAAGGAAAGTTCGACGACTTTGGTTCCTTCTGCGTAGCGGGTCTCGAATTCGACAACCGTTTCCGAATAGGTTGTTGTCGGGATCGGCTTCAATTGGCCGGTCTGTTCGGCTCGCAATCCCGAACGATCTTCCAGCAACAGGCGAACGCGCATCCGCTGATTCCCTGCTCCCGCCCAGCGCACATGCACACGTACTGGCACTTTCTTTTTGACAAACACAACCGGATCGACCTGGATTTCATCAATCGCAACATCCGCAGCGGCAGAGGATGTCGCCGCCTGACCGATCGGAATCGGATAGAGTGAAATGCCGAGTTCCCCCAATTCGCCCGCCACATCCCGCGGATCCAGATCATTCGGCGGAACTGCCCTTTGTGCGCCATCGGTCAACAGGAAAATAGCGGAAAGCGGCTGCTCCGCATGTTTTCGGGCCGCTTCTCGCAGCAGTATCCCGATTGCCGTTTGTGTCCCTGCGTTTTCGTTTTGAAAGTTTTCGATTTTGTGGGGAGCGGAATCGAAATCGAAGCGGCTGATTTCAACTTCTTCCTGCAGCCGGGTGAATTGACCTTCGACATTTTCAAGCGTTTTGAGCAGACTTTCCCGACGAGTGATTCCGCCCGGGCCATCCGCAACGGACATGCTTCGCGATGAATCTCCCACAATCCAAA
>JALWSL010000524.1 GCA_027080405.1 Planctomycetaceae bacterium | reverse complement strand
GAGGATGAATCGGGTGAGTTGCTTCCTCCGATCAAAAAGCCAGCCCATTACGATGCACGAAATTATCGCAATCACGCCTATCCGAAGGGGAGCAAGTTTGTTTACACTACGCGCAGGTTGGTGGATCATTACGAATACCCGGAAATCAAATCGCCCGATGTGATTCTGCTCTGTTTCCCGGCGTTTGATTATCCACTCGATGTTCTGCCGAAGCGTGTTGCCGATACCCTCGAAAAGATGGAACCGGGGGCATCGCGAAAAAACATTGTGGAGATGACGCGGGAGCAGAGACAGGTCATTTACGAAGATGCCAAACAGTATTCACTCGGTTTTTTGTATTACATGCAGAGCGAAGTTGACCAAGCGGAAAAGGATAAGCGTTACAGTTTAAGGCGGTTCCGTTTGACCGAAGAATTTGGCACCGCGGACAGAATGCCTCCCAAACCGTATTTGCGGGAATCGCTTCGCTTGCAGGCGATGTACATGATGAGGCAACAGGACACGACCGGTCACTTGGGGCAGGCGACGAATTTCGCCTCGGCGATGTATCACGATGGTGTCTGTTGCTGGCAGTTCGAATACGATTTCCATCCAACCGCCAGACATTTTATCACGGGGGATCCAGCCGGGCCGTGGACGGGAGTTTTCCGGAAAGGACGAACCTGGGGGCCACCTTATAGCGGGCTGTCTCTGTTTCCGCTGCGTTCTTTGGTGCCTCGGGAGATCGATGGATTGCTCGCTTCGCAGAAAAACCTCGGTTACAGCAGCCTGGTCGGTTCGGCAGTTCGATTGCACGATCAAAGCATGGCGATAGGGCAAGCGGGCGGGGCTGTGGCTGCAATCAGTCTGAGGCACAACGTGCAGCCTCGCGCCATTCCGTTCGATCGCGTTTTGCTTTCGGAGGTCTGGACCGGTCTTTGCACAAAGCATGAAAAAAGAGGGCAACCGGCGATGTTGTGGCCTTTTCATGATGTTGAACCGACTCATCCTGCATTCGTCGCAATCAATATGCTCGCGATCCGTCAGGGCTTACCGCTATCACCGAACCAAACGGAATTTCATCCCGATAAACCAGCCGAGCCGAAATGGAGGGCTGCGGTTGTCGCGCGGTCTTTGGAATCAAAACAATATCAAACAAAGCCGATCGTTCCTGCAGGAAAAATGACGCGTGGTCAATTCGCGATCCGCTGGTGGGATTCGATTGCCAATTTACCGGAGAAGCCTTTTCCACCGCGTCGGAAAGAAAACGATTACGATGCCGACGGCGTCGCAGATGCAGACGATCCCCTCCCGATCAATTCGGCAAAAAGTAGCTGGGAGGGCTTTGGGATCCCGGAAGATCAGGACGGAAAACCCCCTGCTTTATCGGAAAATCAAACCGAAGAAATTCGCATCAACTTTACCGGCAAGGAAACGCCTGTTGTTGCTGGCTCTGTTGTTTCTGGCTTTGTGAACGATTCCGGGTCACCTTTTGATTTGCAAAAGGGTTTCGGCTGGTCTCGTGATATCAGCAGCCATTTTCGCAGGCGAGCCGATCTGGAAGGTGAATTGCGAACAACATTTCTGTTTACCCGCTCTCATGATCGCTGGGAACACGCAGTGAAGAATGGGCGCTATCGGGTAACCGTTTGCATCGGAGACGCCGGGCACGAACAGGCGGGGCAAAATGTGAGGGTTGAAAATCAACCGCTGTTTGAAAACATCAGCACGCAAGCGGGCTGGTTCAGGGAAAAAACGATAGAGGTGAATGTGAAAGATGCTCGGCTTACAGTTGAGATCGGCAAAAAAGGGAGCACCACCAACACCTGTATCAATTGGCTGATCCTGCAACCGGTTTCCTCAAAATAAACACTATATTCAGCTGGAAATCGGAAGAAAGTTGGAGGAAGACCGGCCGATTCCCGGTTGCAATCGGAAAAGCCGACCGCCCGGACTGTAACTTTGGGAAGTTGGACTCTACAATCTCCGTTTCCCTGGCCAGAACAGATTCAATTACGTTTTATCATTCATTTTATCTTCATTCATCACAGTTTTTCACCATGGCAAAAGATTTTCTCAAAGGTGTTCGGGATTCCTACGACGTCATCGTTATCGGTAGCGGCCTGGCCGGACTGACGGGAGCGAACACGCTCGCCAAAGCTGGTCATTCGGTATTGTTGCTCGAACATCATTATCAGCTCGGCGGGATGGCGACGTGGTTCAAACGCCGCGGGGGGCACATCTTCGATATTTCCCTGCACGGTTTTCCTGTTGGGATGATCAAAAGTTGCCGCAAATACTGGACACGTGAGATCGCGGATAAAATTGTGCCTCTGAAAGGAATCCGCTTCGAGAACCCGCAATTTTCCATTGAGACGACTTTCAATCGGGAAGATTTCACGAAGTTGCTCATCAACAGGTTCGGTATCGAACCTCAAACCGTACAGGACTTTTTCGATACAACACGCGGTATGAATTTCTATGATGAACAGGAAATGACAACGCGCGAGCTTTTCGAGAAATTCTTCCCGGGGCGTGATGATGTGGTGCGCCTGTTGATGGAACCGATTTCCTATGCGAACGGTTCCACATTGGAAGACCCTGCGATCACCTACGGCATCGTCTTTTCCAACTTCATGAGTAAAGGTGTCTACACTTTTCAGGGGGGAACCGATGCGTTGATCAAACAGATGAAAGAGGAGATGATCAAAAACGGTGTCGATCTGCGCATCCGCTCGCTGGTGGAAAAAGTCGAAGTCGGCCCGGATCGCAAGGTCAGGGGAGTGATCGTGAATGGTAAACGGATTGCCTGCAAAACGGTTCTTGCGAATGCGAACCTGAAATCGACCATCCTGGAACTTGTCGGCCCGGAACATTTCGATGACGAATTCGTTGAACAGACCAAAGCGGTTCGCATGAACAACAGCAGCTGTCAGGTTTATATTGGAATGAAGCCCGGAGTCGGATTCGATTATTGTGGCGATTTACTATTCCATTCCGAACATTCCGGCTTTGATATCGAAGCCATGCTCAGTAAAAAAATCAGTAGCCGGACATTTTCGTTCTACTATCCGGAAACTCGCCCCGGTTCAAACCGCTGGTTGATTGTTTCTTCTACCAACGCCAATTACAAAGACTGGTATGATCTGACTGAAGAACAGTATGAAGCGGACAAAAAAGACCTTTGCGAGAAAACACTCGACTGCCTTGAACAGTATATTCCCAATGTACGCGAAAAAGTGGATTGGGTGGAAGCCTCCACGCCGCGAACTTTCAAACATTATACCCGGCATCTTCAGGGAGCCTCGTTCGGCACGAAGTTTGAAGGATTGAAAGTGAGTCAGGATTTGCCGAAACAGATCGAGGGCCTGTATCACGCCGGCTCTGTCGGTATTATTATGTCCGGCTGGTTGGGAGCCGTCAATTACGGCGTGATTACTGCCAACGAAGTCGACAAGTATCTGGCAGCAGCCAAATCCTGACAGAACAGGTCACTCGGCGTAATCGGTCGGAGTAATCGAGTCTCCCTGCACACCCGCCCGGATTCAATGGCTTTCCGTTTCACGCATGGGAAGAACCATTTCGAAAGTCGTTCCTTCGGGGCCGGTCTGCAAGACTCGCAGTTTCCCGCCGTGCCTTTCGATAATTTTTTTACTGATTGCCAGGCCCATTCCCAGTCCACTTTTGTTGCCCGAATGATACATGTCAAACAGGTTCTCTGCAGCGCCGCACTCAATTCCGTCTGCGGTGTCGGAAATTGTCAACTGTATGGCATCACCTTCCAGCAACGCCGAGCGAATCGTGATCGCATGCTGGATATCCTTTTTACTGTGACCGATCGCTGCGATCGCATTGAGCAGCAGATTGACGAGAACCTGTTGACCCTGGATGAAATCGACATAGATCACTTTGATCGATGGATCCAGTTCATTTTTCAGCACGATATCCTTGCGCTTCAGCTCTGTCTGCACAAGCTCCAGGGATTTTGTCAGCAAGTCCTGCGGGTTTACCTGGATCGGTTCAATTTCCTTCTTTTCGGCAAAATCGCGTGTTTTGTGAACGATCTTTCTCGCTCGAAGGGAGAGTTCCGCAATCAGATGAAGGACCTCGGTGAGCTGATCCTGATTGATCGTTCCATCATCCAGTCGATGCAGGCATCCGGTGGCGTAATTGCCGATCGCCAGGAGGGGTTGCTTCAGCTCGTGAGAGATCGTCGCCATGATTTCTCCCAACATTC
>JALWSL010000523.1 GCA_027080405.1 Planctomycetaceae bacterium | reverse complement strand
GTCGTCGATTCCCCAGGTTGTCGATATCGTCCAGATGAACCGATTCGTCGCCAGCACGCAACTTCAGAAGATAATGGATCGCGTTCACATAGTCTTCCGGACGCAAGGTCATCTCATCGTCGGAAATCTCCTGGTTGAACTTGCGATTGATACGGAACCGCCCGACTCGCCCGAGGCGATAACGGTTCAAGTCGAAGAACTTTTCATAAAAAAGGTCTTTCGCCTTATCCAACTGGGGCGGATTTCCTGGACGCAGTCGCTGGTAAATTCGCAGCAGTGCCTCTTCGTGAGACGTTGTGCTGTCTTCCAGAATCGTATTGAGAATCAGCGGATCGTGTACCTGCTTGATCAGATCGATCTGCTTAATGCCGGAAGCCAACAACTCTTCCGCCTGAGCTTCCACGAGCGTGTGGGCACATTCAACAATAATTTCCCCACACTTTTCATGACCAGCCGGATAGACGACATCTTCCGCGGCGACACGACCAGTCAAGTCCTCGGCGGTAACTTTTCGAGTCAGTTTGAGAGTCTCGGTTTCGTAGAACTTGTGAACCAGTTGGGTGTCCGTGGAAAGCTCCTTGTCCATTGCACGAAGCAGCGTTGTCGAGGAAAACTTGCCACTCTGATCAATGCGAACATGCAGGGCTTCTTTTTTGCTGATCAGCAACTCGATCCAACTGCCCCGTTCCGGGATAATTCGACAAGAATGGGTTTTCCTTTCACCCGGTTCGACATTCATCACAAAATCGACACCGGGAGAGCGGTGCAACTGGCTGACCACACATCGCTCAGCCCCGTTAATGATGAACTCGCCCCCGCCCAGCATGATCGGGAGATCACCCAGGTAGACCTCCTCTTCAACGGCTTCTTCTTTCTGCAGCTTCAACCAGATGCGAAGCGGTCGGCCGTATGTCATCCGCAATTGCCTGCATTCAACCGGAGTGTAGCGGCACTTGCCCAACTCGTACTTGACATACTCAAGGCGGAATTGTCCGTCGAAGCTCTCAATGGGAAAAATTTCCCGCAAAATCCCTTCCAGACCGATTGGTTTGCGACGGGACGGATCAACATCCGCTTGCACAAACTTTTCATAGGAATCTGTCTGAATTTTTGTCAAGCCGGACATCTCAAAACTGGATTGCAGCTTACCAGTATTGCGAGTCTCATGAGTCGCAATCACCCGTTGCACTGGCACAGGCATATGAATTCCTCTCCCTCTAAGACCGACACAGCAAAAAGAACTTCTGGAAATCTGTCAGGACCGCTCAGGCAGATCAACAACGCTGAACACGAAAGCCGTACAAAGGGATGGGCAAACAGGCAACCCAAGGCTGCACATAGCGGAAGCGGGAGCAGCAGAGACCGACAAGAGTCGAGAGTGAAACAGGCGAATCAGAAACCACGCAATCCCCCCACCTGAAACCACATCGCAACGCGCAACCCGACCGAAAAACGGATTCCTCCCGTTCCACCGATCGCAGCGCAACACTCGCAAGAATCAATCAAAGCAGCCCAAAAGCCCAACCACACAGCCAATACCCAACGCAGACACGCAGGCCATGTTAGCGTATCTATGCAAAAAAGCAACCGATACCCCAAATCAACCGGCCAAGCAGCCTGGTCCGGAACAAAGGGGCATTGGAAACGGGGACGGAAAGTTGAAACCAACCAGCCATCCCCTGCTTCTGCTGAATAACACTATTTGACTTCTGCAGAACCACCGGCAGCTTCGATATCTGCAGCAAGTTTATCTGCCTCCTCCTTGGACACTCCCTCTTTGAGCGGCTTGGGAACTCCTTCCACCAGTTCTTTTGCTTCTTTCAGGCCAAGGCCGGTGATAGCACGAACAGCCTTGATCACACCAATTTTCTGATCGCCGAACCCGGTAAGGATAACGTCGAATTCGGTCTTTTCCTCTGCTGCAGCACCACCTTCATCGCCTGCGGCAGGCCCAGCCATCACGACAGCTCCGCCGCCCGCTGGTTCAATCCCGTGCACTTCCTTCAGATAATCGGCCAGATTCTTCGCTTGAAGTAGTGTCAGACCAACAATCTGATCCCCGAGTGCTTTTGTGCTATCGTCGAATTCCGTCGTTGCTTCTGCGGTCGCCATTACGTTTCCCTCTCAAATCAATAAAAAACTGTCACTTGAATGTTTTATAATTCACGAATCAAATCTGGAGCCATTACAGGCCCCGGACAAACTACTCCTCATCCTTCTCGGCGATAGACGCCACACAACCGGCCAGAACGCCACCCGGCCCAAGCATGGCCCCGGCAAGCCGGGCACCCGGGCTCAAAATCTGTCCCGAAATCATCGAAATCAATTCTCTGCGCCCCGGGCTTTTCGAGAGCTTCTCGACCGCAGACGCATCGAGCGCCTGCCCCTCAACGGTTCCTCCCTTGATCTCCAGTAAATCCAGCTCCTTGGACTGCTTGGTCAGCTCCTTGGAAAGGGCAACAATATCTTCCCCTCCCCAAGCCAGGGTTGACGGCCCTTCAAACAATTGCCGCATCTGGTCACTGTCATCACCAAGCACCCTCATGGCCAGACTGTTCTTGACGACCAGCAAGTGAATCCCTTTTTCCTGCATCGCCAGACGAAACCGGTTATTTGTCACCGCATCCAACCGGGACGAATCAAGAACAAGCAGATCGCGATTACCCTCCAAACGATCCTCGATCTCCCTGATGATCATTTCTTTAACAACTCTACTCATGACTCACCCTTCAACAGCAGCCAAGCCGCCCAACAAGCACCCAGGCCACACCCGACCACAAATAACAATATCTACGCAATTCACGCTGCCGAACACCCAGCCCCAATCAGCACAACTCAGACAGCAACAGAAATACCCGGCCCCATAGTCGAGGAAAGGGCAATATGACGGACATAAACCCCCTTTTGGGCCGCAGGCTTGAGCGAATGAATCATCTTCAGCACCGCATCGATATTATCGATCAGGCTCTGTTCATCAAACGAGAGTTTTCCAACAACACAATGAACATTACCGCTGGAGTCGTTTCTGAACTCAACCTTGCCAGCCTTGTATTCCTTGACAGCTCCCGCCACATCCTGCGTAACCGTGCCCGCTCGTGGAGAAGGCATCAACCCACGGGGGCCAAGCACACGCCCCAAGGGGCCAACCACTCCCATCATATCCGGAGAAGCGATTGCGACATCAAATTCCAACCAGCCTCCCTTGATTTTATCTGCGAGTTCCTTGTCACCCACTTCGTCCGCCCCGGCGTCCTGTGCCGCCTTGGCATTCTCCCCCTTGGCAAAGACAACAACCCGCTGCGATTTCCCAATCCCATGAGGCAGCACAATCGAACCACGCACGATCTGATCCGCCTGCCTGGGATCAATCCCCAAACGGACAGCCAACTCAACCGTCTGGTCGAACTTGCAGGGCTTGCCACCCTCGGTCAGAGACTGATCTGCAATCTTCAATTCATGCACAGCCGTCGGGAGATCTACCGTGCCAAGAGCAATCGCCCTTTTGCGCAGTTCATTCATTCGCTTCGATTTCGCCGCCATCATCAACACCTGCTATAACCAACAAGACCCAATATTTATCACCAGATATGCTTCAACAACCAGAACGGCAACAACTGTGACAACCAGAATCCGCAACCGCCCCAAAGTCGTCGTCAGTCAACCACTTCAACACCCATACTACGGGCGGTCCCCTCAATCATCTTGGCCGCCTGCTCAACAGAGCCAGCATTCAGATCGGCCATCTTTGTCTTGGCGATTTCAACAACCTGCTCCCGGGTAACTGTCCCAACCTTGTCTGCCTTGGGGTTACTCGCCCCCTTGGCGATCTGAGCAGCCTTCTTCAGCAAGACCGCTGCTGGTGGCGACTTGATAATAAAATCGAACGAGCGGTCGTTGTAGACCGTGATAACAACAGGCAAAGTCATGCCGGGCATGTCTTTCGTTCTGTCGTTGAACTGCTGGACAAACTGACCGATATTCACACCATGCGGACCGAGCGCCGTTCCCACTGGAGGGGCTGGGGTCGCCTGACCACCGGGCACCTGAACCTTGATCTCACCCGTAACCTGTTTCGCCATTTTCCACTTCACCTGGAGCACCCGCAGGTACTCATTATTCACTCTATGTTAAACGAGACTTTCCAACAACACCCTGCCACACAGAAGCAGCCAGACAACGAAAAGAAAAAAGAGCAACGGTCAGGATTGCTTTTCCAC
>JALWSL010000522.1 GCA_027080405.1 Planctomycetaceae bacterium | reverse complement strand
GTTTCTGTTTGTATCGAATTGTTTGCAGTTCATCGAGCGAGGCGATGTTTTGATGGAATTGGTAAAGGTGAAATCGAGCAATCTTTTGCGATTCAGATGAAAGCATTGTTAAATCGTAAGAGCGAATTGTATGGGATTTTCGCTTCTGCCCAAAATTCAGCGGGCTGATGTGAAACGCATCTCCCTCGGGCGGATTGGAAACGGTTTGCAGTTCAAAGAAAACAATATCGGGACCGGGACCATTTTTGACCGGGCTGTAAAAACGGATTGCCATGCCCGGCGTATTCAACTGATTTCCACCTTCGACGGCTCGTATAACGGGATTAGCCGTTAATGGTTGTGGACTTCCACCCGGATTGATGATTCCTGTATTCAAAGCGGTATCGGAAAGAACCTCGATCCGCGGTGGTTCCAGCGAGGGGCCTGCTGCGATATGTCCGTTGGGATTGATCCCCGGTCCTGCCTTGAAATAAGTCAGTTCAACCGGAACAAGTTGGTCAACAGGGTATTGGATGACTTCGCCATTTCGTTGAACGGTTACACTTTTCAGGAATTCGACGCCTCCATCTTCGGCCGTTGTTGCCTCGTAGGAAATAATACGGTCCTGTAATTGGTTGCGATATCGAGCCGAATTGTATTCCGTTGGCTTGGCGATAATCTCACCCCCATTTTCCAGTCGGCAAGCCTCATGCTCGTTCAGTCGTAACTCGAATGTTGCTGCATCGGGGTTTTCTGTAGAAGCATTTTCACTTTCGCCATCATAACGGTAGAGCTCAGCAGCCCCCTCAACAACCTGCACTTCCGTTTCACTGGTTTCGGAAACATTCACAGAAAATCGTGTGCCCCGATCCACCACGCGAGTAACCGGAGTATCCACTCGGAACCCTTCTGCTCCATCGGGCGCATGAACGGAACAATGTCCGACATCCAGTGCAAGACAATCATCTGAAAGAACGCGGAACACAGCCGGGCCTTCAACAATTGCTGTTGCACCGCGCGGGAACGATAATTTGACAAGCCCGCTGAGTAACACATATTCCCGTTTTGGCGGAAGAACTGATTTTATCGGAGGCGACAACTCTCCCAGAAATGTTGCGTGCGATAAACTGGCGAACCGCACGTTTCCAGTGGATCTTTCAGTAACTTTTTCTGGAGCCGTATCGCGATGATTTGCCGCGTACCAGACGATCGGCAAGGCCATCATCAGAAATAACGCCACAAGCCAACCGCTCTGGGTGTCAATGCGTTTCCTGAGCTGCTTGCTGCTTCTGGTAGAAGACACCTTGTTTTGATCATTGATTGAGCATTGCGACTGCACCTGCTGCATCACACCGCGGGAAAAACTGTCGCTATCTTCGGGCAGTTTCCGCATGACATCGCGCACGAAAAGGGCATCATCCTCAGTCAGGTCAGTCGCGATTAGGCCCAGTAGTCGATGTGTTCGATAATAATCAGTCGCCTGCTGAAGGAAAGCATCGTTTTCTGCGAGCAGTTGTTGCAGTTCGGTCAAGCCGGATTCGTCCAGTTCTCCTTCAAGGTAGTCTGTCCATAACGTGCCAAAGCGTTCCGCGGGATTGTCTGGTGAATTTGTCATGAGACACCTCCCTGCGTAGCCGCGATTCTTTTTTCAATACAGTGCTGCAATTTTTGACGTATTTTCCAAAGCTGTTTTTTGACGGCAGATACAGAACGGCCACAGCGCCGGGCCATTTCCTCCAGCGGTATCTCTTCTCGATAGCGCCAATCGATAAACTGACGCGACGGCTTGGCGAGAGTTTCAAGACATTGTTTTAGCGATTCGGCCCGATCCAGCCATAAATCAGGCGGCTCACCGTCAATGCGTTCCAGTTCCCGTTGCAACAGCTCCGGTGCATAGCGGGTTCGGTAATCAGCCACGCGGCGCAAGCGAGTTGTTTCCGTTTTCAATTGATAGCGAGCCACTGTAAACAGCCAAGCCGCGAAATTGCTACCCAATTCATATTCATCAAGACGAGAAAAGACGGCCACAAAAGCCTGCTGGGCAACGTCATCCACATCAACCCCCGGCGGAGCATGCACCGCGAGCCAGGAGCGAAGCGATCGCTCGTACCGCCGTACTACCACTTCAAAGGCATCCCGTTTCCCTTGAAGGACGAGGCGCAAGCAATCATCAGTTGAGATTTCAGAATCGTTCTTGTTCAGCATGACAACCTATCATGGCAGGTAACTCATACCAGTTACCCTCTTTTGCAAAATTCCTGTCATATTTTCACAAATTCCAGCAGAGCATAGTGCCTTTTCATGCCTTAAGTTGGGGGTGTCTCTTTGTGATCCAGCCTCCGTTGTCGCATTGTTTTGATGCACCGCCCCAAAAATTAAGAGTTGAAGATGCAATAGTTCGTTCTGGTTCTGCCTGAATAAAATCATACTCCCTGAGTTTTGTAGCACTGAGGTTTCTTATCAGTGTATGCTTATCTGTAGAAAAGATCAGCAAGTCTGCAGAAACGACTTGATTCTTGCATGGTCAGGTTATAATGCTGCCAGGAATCTCGTTGCCGGATAGGAACCGGCAGGAATCAGTGGTACTTTGAAAGGAGACAGAAACATGACGAGAAAAATTGTTTTGGCGTTCCTGTTTGCATTGACTGTAACAGTCGGATTGGCACCGTCAACACAGGCGGCCGAGCCAGCGACAACCGGGCAGGCGAAATCTTACGCCCCAGATCAGGTTGTTCAGCACACGGCAAACAAGCCGGTTTGCGAAAAAGGTCACTGCGAAGCATGTGGCGGCAAGTGCTGTGGAAAATGTAGTGGGGGTGTCTGTAAAGTTTGCAGCGCGAAATCGAGTTGCTGCAAGGCGAGGAATTCCTGCTGTGCCCCAAAAACCTGCTGTTCATCAAACAGCTGCAACCATTGTTGCCACTGTTGTTGTCACACGCATTGTTGCTACACCGTTTGCTATGTGCCATCCCGGCGGGAGTTACGGGCAGAGCGAAGAGCTTGTCGCCGGGCCGCTCGTCGTTGTCGACGCTGCTGCAGATAGTATTCTGGATCAACTCCGAATGAATGTAACAGGTTGCCGTACACGCGGTAACCTGTTTTTTATTGGAACGGGCTTTTTGACTGGTGGAGATTTTCGCGGGTGACAAAGCAGATGCTCGCATAAGGAAAACCGTCTTTGTTATTACATTCCGGACAACAGGCTTGCCCAACACAATCGGTATAGGTCGACTCGGATAATTTTCCTATTCGATACGCTGATCGGCAATCCATTCGGGAAATGCTTCGAGCTGATTTCTTCTTCATCTCGACGGGCATTTTGTGTCGATCCTGAATGAATCATGAGTAGTTCCGGTAAATCGAAAAAGAGAAAAGAGTTCGGCCCTGCAAACGGTTGGAAGCGATTATTGCTTGACCCCCGTGTTTTAACATTACTGGGGCTGCTCTGCCTGGTTCCGATGCTGATCAGTCTTGCGGGGAAGTTCGAAGGGCGGCTACGTGATGATCGACGGTTTCAGGTGGGGCCTGAATCTGTTCAGCTCAATGAATCACCAGAGGGCGTGCCGGATGATATTCTTGCCCGTGTTTGGCGAGAAGCGAAATTACCCGATCAGTTTTCGATTTTGGAGCCGGGATTATCGAAGAAACTGGGTGAAGCATTCGAGCAGTCGCCCTGGGTTGCGAAAGTGAAACGCCTGGAACTGAAACCGGCTGCGGTAATCGAGGTGGAACTGGAATATCGCGTTCCAGTTGCCTTGGTGAAATGCGCACAGGGCTATTTTCCGATCGATCGGGATGGTGTTCTGCTTCCTCCGATCGACTTTTCCGCTTCTGACTTAAAGCGATATCCCCTGATTCTCAGTCCCCGAAGCAGTCCGCAAGGGCCAGCCGGTACGCATTGGGGAGATCTCTCCATTTGGGGGGCAGCCAGACTGGCCGAAATTTTGACGCCCGATCATCGAATGGACACCTACTGGAATAAATACGGTCTTGCCAACATTCAGTTTTCCGGTGAGGTCAACCTGCTCAATGCATCTGCCGAACAGCTTCGGCGAGTCACGTATCGTCTGGTTACCAGACAGGGGAGTGAGATCATCTGGGGAGTCGCACCGGAAATACCCGATCCTGCAGAACCCGATGCAGAAACAAAGCTGAAACGAATGGCGCTGTATTTCCAGAATATCGGGGAGTCGGCTGCGGGACAGAAGCCGGTTGAAATCGATCTGCGCCGCTGGAAAAATAT
>JALWSL010000521.1 GCA_027080405.1 Planctomycetaceae bacterium | reverse complement strand
CAATGGGAAATGAACAAGGCAAACACAATTACGGTTTCCATGCTGAGTGAGCACCCGGAAATAAAAGCGATTCTTGCAGCAAATGACAGCATGGCCCTGGGCGCGATTTCCGCAATTAAAACAGCGGGGCGAAGCGGTGAAGTGCTGGTTGTCGGATTCGACAATATTCCGGCTGTTCAACAGGCGATTAAAGAAGGGAAAATACTGGCCACTGCTGATCAACATGGCGATGCTCTGGCCGTTTACGGCATCGAATACGCTTTGCAGTTGCTGAAAAATCCCGCGGCCAAACTCGAAGACCGGGAAACGCCGGTCGATTTGATCACGGTGGAGAATTTGAAATGAACCTTTCCACCGCGCCGGTCCGTCTGTCCCTGAAAGGGATTTCAAAAGATTATGCGGTTCGTGTTCTGGACGGGATCGACCTTGATTTGCGTGCAGGGGAAATTCATGCCTTGCTCGGAGCGAACGGAGCCGGGAAAAGTACCCTTTGCAAAATCATTGCCGGATTGACGTCAGCTACAACAGGAGAAATGTATTTTAATCAGACTCTCTATTCGCCCGACGGCAAACAGCAGGCGGAAAAATTGGGAATCCAGATTGTTCAACAGGAACTGAATCTGATCCCGACACTATCGGTTGCGGAAAACCTGTTTTTGACACAGTTGCCAAGACGATGGGGAATTATCAATCGCCGGAAACTTCGGCATCTCGCTGAAAAGGTTCTGCTCCGTTTTCGACTCGATGAATTGAATATCGACCAGGAGGCCGGTTCGCTTGGGGTTGGCCAGCAGCAAATGATTGAAATTGCTGCTTCACTGAATCGGCAGTGCCAGGTGTTGATTCTGGATGAACCAACAGCGGCACTGAGCGGAACGGAAACCGAACAGCTTTTTTCCTGGTTGGAGGAATTGCGGGGACAGGGGGCGGGAATCATCTATGTTTCGCATCGTCTCGATGAAATCAAACGGCTTGCTGATCGCGCCACGGTTTTAAGAGATGGCCGTAAGGTGGGGACATACGATCTGGGCGAATTGACGACCGAGAATATGGTCTGTTTGATGACCGGAGAGGAACGCAGTTCGCTGGCGGAGAGTCGGGATCATTCTCAAAAGTCAAAAGAACAGCAGACGCGGGAACAGACGGTGCTGCGCGTTGATTCCCTTTGCTGTGGTTCGTTGGTCAGAAAGGTTTCGTTTTCTGTTCGTGCGGGTGAATGTTTTGGAATTGCGGGGCTGATCGGTTCGGGGCGGACGGAACTTTTGCGGGCCATTTTCGGAGCTGATCGTGCTCATGCTGGTTCGATATCTCTGAAAAACAGCGAACGCCGATTCCGATTCAAATCTCCGTCTGAGGCTGTCCGACACGGATTGGCGATGGTGACAGAAGACAGAAAAAAATCCGGTTTGCTGCTCCCGCAATCCATTCGAGTGAACAGCTCATTATGCAGCCTGGATAAATTCACCAGATTCCCGGGTCTTATCGATCGGAAACAGGAAAAAGCGGAGACGCAACGCATGAGGCAGGAGTTGGATCTTCGCTGTCACGATATTGAACAGCCGGTCGAAACTCTTTCGGGGGGGAATCAGCAGAAAGTGGTTGTTGCCAAGTGGCTGTTGCACGGTGCTGACGTTTTTCTGTTCGATGAACCGACTCGGGGGATCGATGTTGCTGCCCGTGAGAAGATACATCGCCTGTTCAAATCATTGACGGATCAAAAAAAAGGAATCGTGATTGTCAGCAGCGATTTGGATGAACTGTTTGAAACCTGTGATCGGATCGCAGTCATGTCCGCCGGAAAGCTGGTCGCCACTTTTTCAAAAGAGGAATGGTCGACCGATTTGATTATGCAGGCGGCATTTTCCGGGTATATGGAACCTCAAAACAGGCAACAGGCCAGGCAGGAAACAGCCCGGCGGAATTGAACCGTATCGATTGCAAAACGGTTAGCGACTCTCCGCAAAGAAGCGGCCGTTTTGTGACATTTATATGGCTGGTGAGATATTGGTGAGATAAATGGAACGACGTGATTCAAAAATTACGACTCATTTGCAGGAGCCTTCCCGTGGTGCGCACATGCTGCGGTCTCTGCTTCAGTATGCGGCGATGGTCGGGGTTTTGCTGGGGCTGGTGTTGATATTCAGTCTGATGAGCAACAATTTTTTGAGCATGACCACGCTGACATCCATTGCGAATTCGATTCCCGATTTGACGGTGATCGCAGTCGGAATGACATTCATCCTGATCATCGGCGGGATCGATCTATCTGTCGGTTCGATGCTCGCGGTCTCCTCTGCATTATTGGGAGTTTTGATGGCTGATCACGGCTGGTCGCTGAGCGCGGCGGTTCCCTGTTGTCTGCTCGCTACTGCATTTTGTGGCCTGTTCAATGGTCTAATCAGCGTCAAGGCGGGAATCCCCTCGTTTATCGTCACACTTGGAATGTTGGAAATCGCCAGGGGCGTGGCGTATTTGATGACCGATTCGCAAACGAAATATATTGGTTCCTCTGTCGAGTGGATCGGGACGCCGATTCAGGGAATGTTTCTTTCCCCTTCCTTCATTGTTGCCATCGTTGTGGTTATTGCAGGACAGTTCGTGCTCAGCCGGACATTGTTTGGGCGGTATTGCATGGCGATCGGAACCAATGCGGAGGCTGTCAGAATGTCTGGCATCAGGTCGGCTCCCTATTCAATAGCCGTGTTTGTTATCAGTGGGGTGATGTGCGGATTGGCTGGAATCATGCAGACTTCCAGACTTTCGACAGCGGATCCGAATGCGGCTGTCGGTCTGGAACTTGCCGCCATTGCCGCCTGTGTGATTGGGGGAACAAGCCTGATGGGAGGGCGAGGCTCGGTCATCAACACTTTCTTTGGTGTGCTGATCATTGCCGTTTTGCAGTCCGGTCTGGCACAAATAGGTGCCTCCGACCCAACCAAAAGGGTTATTACCGGCAGTGTGATTATTATCGCGGTACTGCTGGATGCCGTGCGACAGCGCTGGGGCAGAAATCGATGAGCGTGCTTTTCAGGCATCCATGACGGGCAGGTGTTGTGATATCTCAAGGGTTGTCGGGTGTAGTCGGTCTGCTTCCTTTTTTCTGCATTTGCTTCGCGGCTGAGCAGACGAGGAAGGTATCACCGTTGCAGGACGAAATTGAAAAAACAGGGTGATTGCCCTTGCATGTAAAAAACCGGTCGCTACACTGACCGTGTTGGTTTGATCAACTGATGGATTCAGCGCGTTCGACCGGTGCTCAAATGGTCGGCCTCTTGCCCGCGGAGAATGACGGGCTTTTGACGAGAGCTTGAGATGACATCGTTCTCCTGGCAGTTCTCCCCGATGTGGCAGCACATCGCAAAACTTCGTGAACTCGGCACGCTTTTCTTTCATGCGATTTTGAAGCGTTCGCTCTGAAAGCTCGACGATTGCTTTTTAACTGAACGAGCCAGCAGCCGTTTTGCTTTTGATGCGTTCTTGACCGAAAAAGTGCGCGATTCTTGCCAATCATTCAATATTTCAGGAGATCAATATGCTTGTCCTCTCACGAAAAAAACAGGAAGAAATTATCGTTCTCACGCCACAGGGAGAGCAGATTCTGCTTAAAGTAATCAAAATAAATGAATCGAGTATCCGTATCGGGTTGGAGGCGAAGCCCGACTATCAGATTATACGGGGCGAGCTGATGGAAACACGTTCTTGCAGGCGGCATGAATTGGTTCCAGTTGGAAATGAACCGGCACGCCGCGAAGTCGGTTAATTGCGCGATCGGTAACAGCGCGGATGAATTATCGCCAGGCGAGTCGCAATTCGATTGGGATTATTATATTGTAGTTTTCGGTCAGGATGTGTGACTTTCAACTTGCTAACACCAGTAATTTTGTAACACCAGTAATTTCAGGCTACGACACCATGAATTTATCGGATCAGAGTCGACGTTCTTTTTTGGAACTTGGCGCTGCGTGGGCGGGGGCGGCAATTTTCGCGAACGGTTCACTCTACGCGGAAACGAAAAAAAATTGCGCTCCTTTGATGATGTATGTGGGAACATTCAGCGCTCCCCTGAAAGATATGTTGCCAACACAGGTAGACCTGCCGCCCGGCAATGGGCGAGGGATTCACCTCTTTGAGATTGATCGCAAAACCGGTGCGGCGACTTCAGCGGGTGTTTTTGAAATGGGGACAAGTCCGAGTTGCCTGGCTGTTAACGCCGAGGGAACCCGCCTCTATTC
>JALWSL010000520.1 GCA_027080405.1 Planctomycetaceae bacterium | reverse complement strand
GACTGGAAAAACTGGCACTGTTATTGGCAAGGTTCGACAACAAGGAAGTTGACGTCGCCAGTTATGAAAAAAGCATTGACCGATTGGCCAGAGAAATACAATCAGGCATTTCCGAAGAACTGGTGGATCCGAAACGGCGTCGTCAGGAATTCGATCGACTTTTCTTCCAGGAGTACGGTTATCATGGCAGCACGACCAACTACTACAGTAAATCAAACAGTTATCTCAACGAAGTGATCGACGATCGCGAAGGCCTGCCTATTTCACTTTCCGTTCTCTACATGAGTGTCGCCAAAAAACTGAAGCTTGATATCCGTGGAATTGGTCTGCCGGGGCATTTTGTGGTGCAGCAATTTATCGATAACAGCCCCGCCGAAGTGATTGACGTTTTCGATAGAGGCGCGGTACTGGGCAAAGCCGATATGGTCACTCGCGTTGAAATTCAAACCGGAAGACCCTGGAATGACGACTATCTCCGCCCGCAGTCCGTGACGGACATCTTTCTGCGAATGGTCCGTAATTTGAAAGGAATTGCCGAGTCGAAAGAAGATTTCGACGACATACTCCGTTATACCAATCTGCTTGTCCTGATCGATTCAGAACATGAAGCGGAAAATCGTTACCTCCGGGCTCTGCTGAATATTCGCGGCAAACGGGCCCAAATCGCCTACAAAGATCTGGACTGGCTTACCGAAAACGCAAAACAGACCATCGGCCTGCCCCGCATCAATGAACTGCGAGGCTTTGCCGACCGCTGGCTGCATGATAACCCCGTGGAAGACGGCGACAGCCAGAACCAGGAAGACAGCAGGAACCGATAGATCAACAGAAAAGAAGGCAAATCGGGCCTGTGATCACCGACGCCATACGTGGGGCCGCCGTACGTCTCCCGGTTATTTCCGCCCGTTTTCTTTCTGACTGTTTTCTCTGCGGAGTTTCCCGAGATATTTGGCTGTTTCATCAGCAATCACGTTATAACCAGCCAGATTGGGATGACGGTCCCCCGTCCAACCGGGAAGTTCGCCCAGAATGGGATCGAGTTCGTTGGCCATGACAAGCACACTGGGGCCTCTGACGAACGGCTTCACCAGGTCGTGGTATTTCTCGGGAATTTTTGCCAACGGATACCTGCGATAGTTGAACATGTTCGGCCCTTTTTTCAGCTCAGCCGCGTAGCGTGGATAGATATCGAAAACCTGGAGTTTTTCCTTTCGACCAACTTCAAAAATCAGATCATTGATTTCCTTGCTGACCTGCTCATTGGCGAAAGGAATCACGGTCATCGGAATCAGCAATGCCCCCGGGTGATCCTGCCGAAGTCGGGCGAGCAGTTCATGATAATCTTTGGGAAAGTTCGTGCTGAAATCTTTCCTTTTGGCCCGGTCATTCAATCCGTAGCGGATGAAAATGTAATCCAGTCCGGGCAGTTTGGCAGCATCACGGTCATAGCGGCCTGAATCGAACAGGCGGCGAATATACTCACCACTCAAACTGGAATTGATGACATGTGAAGCAGGAAAATCGCCTTGAGCTGCGAGCAGTTGCTCCAAAACCTTCTCCAAATGCGGCCCCTCCGGTCTGATCAGGCGCGGGATACTTCCTTCAGTCGTGCTGTCGCCCAGCAAGAGAATTTGAATCTTTCCCTGATGCTCTGCAAACAGAGTTGTCGGTAGAATCGCGGCCAGGAAACCGAAGCCCAGAACCAAAAGAGTCTGAAAATATTTTCTCATTGGATTCCCCCGAGGATGAAAGAATTCTCCAGATAATCCGAAAACGGGAAAAAGAGCTTTGCGCAGCACAAAACCCGCCTGGAACCAAGCGGGTTTCGATAGATCGATGAAACTGTTTCGATCAGGAGAACCGAAAATGTTTCCGCTTCGCCTTACGGGCTTTCGAGCTGGCGGGTCGTTTCCCGTGATTAGCTTTTTTCAATTTGCGTTGTGTCTTGGCCATCTGAAAGATCCCGGTTATTTATTTCACTATTTAATTTACTTTTTTTACTTATTTTACAACTATGAGCGTTCTCGCTATCGATATCCAGACAGTATTCAGGAGCTTCCCACCTAAAAAAGCTGGCCGGTTCTATCTCGAAGGGGAGGATTCTAACAAAAATCAGATTCAGTTCAACCGAAAAAACAAACCCAAAATGCGCACATGAATACAGGCATCGATCTTATCACAGCAGACAAACCTCGGGCTGGAAACTGCAATCAACCAGATTCGGGGATTGCTGCGGGCTGGCGCAAAGTCACCAAATTGCAGGGGAATACCTTCGCTTACATCATCGACGGGATATCCGAATAGAACGTGAGGGGATGTTGTCTTCTTTTTTTGTTGTGGTTCCCTGTTTTTAGCCGTGGACATAGTTGACGGATACAGAAGGGGGGATATCCTCACACATGCTGGAAGCTTCTGTCTGATAACAATGGAAGGCTGTCTGCTTCGTGCAAACTGCCCTTATCCGTTGCGGCTCTTTTCCAGAGACAGGAATCCAGAGACAGGAAGTTCTCCCGGCACACTTCGATTCGGCTGCTTTATAACATGATGCGGAGCAGAGCATGGCAATGGAGATAAAGGTTCCTGCGGTCGGAGAGTCTATTTCCGAGGTACAGATTGGGGAATGGTACGTTGCCGAGGGTGACTGGGTTGCGGCGGATAGCAATCTGGTTGGTCTGGAAACAGACAAGGCGACGTTTGATGTCCCCGCCCCTGCAGATGGCAGGGTAACACGTATCCTGAAAAAAGAAGGAGAAACGGCAGCGGTCGGCGACCTGATCGGCTACTTCGAAGAAGCAGAAGCACCAGCCGGAACAGAACCATCTCCCAAAGAAACAGAGCCCTCCGCAAAACCGAATACTGCTACAAGTGCAAGTTCGTCTGCTACAAGTCCGACCGATTCTACCGATGTTGGTGCGGCGAAAGTAATGCCAGCAGCTGCCAGGGAAATGGCGCAGCGTGGCCTTTCTCCCGATCAGGTGAGTCCCAGTGGCCCGGGTGGTCGCATTTTGAAGGAAGACGTGATCAATGCGGGAGAGGGGGGCGGCAACCGTCCATCTGCTTCGGAAGCGCTGCGGGAAGAAGAAGTTGTGCCGCTCAGCCCGATTCGTAAACGGATTGCCGAGCGGCTTGTCGATGCCCAACACAATGCCGCTCTGCTGACGACGTTCAATGAAATCGACATGTCCAACGTGATCGAACTACGAAATCAGTTCAAGGAAGCGTACATCAAGAAGTACGAAATCAAGCTCGGCTTTATGTCGTTCTTTGTCAAAGCTGTCGTCGATGCGTTGAACCATGTTCCCCAAGTTGCCGCTCAGATGAAAGACGACCATCTGATCTATCGCAACTACTACGACATCGGTGTGGCCGTGGGAGGCGGAAAAGGGCTGGTTGTCCCGGTAATCCGCAATGCGGAACGGCTCAGCTTTGCACAAATCGAAAAGACAATTGCCGATTTCGGACAACGGGCCCGAAAAAACAAGATCAATCTTGATGAAATGGAAGGGGGCACCTTCACGATCACCAACGGAGGCATCTACGGTTCGTTGCTTTCCACTCCCATTGTCAATCCACCACAAAGCGGTGTTCTCGGCATGCACGGTATCTTCGAACGCCCCGTCGCGGTGAACGGAGAAGTTGTCATTCGCCCCATGATGTATGTTGCCCTCACCTATGATCATCGCGTCGTCGATGGGCGCGAGGCAGTGACATTTCTCAAACGGGTGAAAGATGTGATCGAAGAACCGAGCAGAATGCTGCTCGAAATATGAATGACATGTCGACAGACCGGCTGCGCGGGTGATTCAGGCAAAAATCCAGTTTGAAAAGTATTTCAATGAGCACACAACACGATCTGATCGTTATCGGAGCGGGCCCGGGCGGATACGTCGCCGCGATCCGGGCTGCCCAACTCGGACTGAATGTCGCCTGCATCGAAAAAGAACCCGCTCTGGGCGGAACATGTCTGCGCGTCGGCTGCATCCCAAGCAAGGCACTGCTCGAATCGAGCGAACTGTATGAACAGGCCGGAAACTCCTTGATTAACCGGGGGATCCGCATTCCCAAAGTAGAACTCGATCTCCCCCGGATGCTGGAACAGAAGGATCAAACGGTTTCGTCCCTCAGCAAGGGAATCGATGGGCTGTTGAAAAAAAATGGAGTCACACGCTATTTGGGACATGGTCGAATCACGGCCCCCGGCGCCGTCCGTGCGGCCAACCATAAAAATCAGC
>JALWSL010000519.1 GCA_027080405.1 Planctomycetaceae bacterium | reverse complement strand
CCGCCCCGGTTTTCTTTTTCGTCTCAGCCGTTGCTGCGGCGGGGGTCTCCTTTTTTTCTCCCTCATCTCCCGGTTGTGGCATTTCCGCTGCTTCTCCCAGGTTCGGTTCCTCTGTCGTGTTGAGATCGCCGCCACCGGCAGCTTCCGTACCGGACGACTGACCCGCCGAAGGGCTTGCCGAATCCGATTTTTCTGAACACCCCTCCAGAACAAAAAACAATCCGCAAGACAGAATCACAGTAAACATCGTTTTTATCATTGTCACACTTTCCTGATTGTTGTCTCGATGATGAATACAGAAACGAATACAGCGAACAATTTCCGACGCCCTTTTCCCTCTTGACTCCAGATCACGGAACTCTTGACCACGGATCAACCGCAAGGGAGGATGGAATCAGGCAGGTTGCCAGTTGTGTGGACGCACCCAACAGCGGCACAACGGCCGTTGAATTTTCGAATCGATGTTGAACATTACCCGGCGTGTTTTTCATTAACGGGTTGCCGATGACGTCATACATCAATTGCCGCTTGCAGCACGACGCGGAGGGCTCCTTCATCTTCCAGTGATTGTAGACGAGTTGGCGGATTTCACAACAAAATCGCTCCTTCGGAACGGGAAATCCCAAAAATTTCTGCTCACTGAAACAAATTGTACCCACCTTGCAATATGACCCGAATAGAGCCATGCCAGAGCTGACCTGGCTGTGCTCTGCACACCATTTGTATTAATAACGGAAAAAGTTTTTGCACCGTTCGTAAACTTTAACCGTTAGTAGCACGGAGAAGTGTCACGCCAAATCGCAAAGACGCCGAGACTTTTCAAATCGCATGATAAAACAAATGAGTTCCAGAAGAACGAATGAAATTACCTTGAAATCTTTCCTTTCTTCACTCTTTCCCTTTCCTTTTCTTTGCGGCTTCGCGTCTTGGCGTGACACCCCTTTCTCGTCACGGTCAGACATTGCAAGCGGAACGGCGACAGCCGTCCGGTATTGGCCACCCCGCTACAATAGCGATAATCACCACGTCTCACATAGCCGTGGTACAAAACATGAACAAGGGCACCCGGCCAGTCGGATTGCCAATCGCTTCCCTGTTTTGCAGGCATGAGAAAACTTCTAACCATCCTCAACGTGATAATCAAGGAAGGAAAAAATGGAACGAAAATGAAATCGTCACTTGATTTTCAAGACAGTCGCTACGACGCTGAAAGGAATCTCCCCCCGAAAGAGAAATGAAGAGAAATGATGCCAGAAAGAAAAATTATACGTTCTGGTTCTATGGAAAGATTTCCCAATTCGTTAAAACACCTCTGTTTATGAGCACCGTTCACGAAAACAACTTGTAATAACCACCAGTAAAACCGGCATTCAGGTTCCGCAATCATATGCATGTTCTCGTCACACTTTGCACCTATAATGAAGCTGAAAATTTGCCCCGCCTGCTCGGTGAACTTCGATCTGTTTTACCGCAAGGCGATATCCTGATCATCGACGACGACTCGCCGGATGGAACCGGGAAGATTGCCGATGAAAAAGCGGCTGCCGATTCGCACATTCATGTTGTGCATCGAAAAGGAGAGCGCGGCCTCGGTTCCGCAACGTTGAAAGCCTTTCAACTTTCGCTGGAACGCGACTACGACCTGTTGATCAACATGGACGCCGATTTCAGCCATCCTCCCCGATACATCCCGGCTCTCATCGATGCCCTGCAAACCGAACAGGCCGATGTCGCCATCGGCTCCCGATATGTCCCGGGCGGAAAGATTGTCGGCTGGCCATTGAAAAGGCATCTGATGAGTCGCTGCATCAATATCTGGTCAAGAATTTTCCTGGGCCTGAAAGCCAGAGATTGCAGCGGCAGCTACCGCTGTTACCGATGCTCGATGCTGAAGAAGATCGATTTCAGCCGATTTCGCTCACAAGGTTACTCTGTGCAGGAAGAACTGCTCTTTCGTTGTGCTCAAGTGGGGGCGAAGATTGTCGAATCTCCCATCGTGTTCGAAGAAAGACGCCTCGGGAATTCCAAAATCAACATGAAAGAAGCGATCCTGGCTGTTTTGATTATCCTGCGTTGCGGGCTGGAACGGTTCCACACCAACAAGCCGCGACCGTGAGGTCACTTCGACAATATCGAAATTGCGACAATACCCAAATCGTCCCGGAACCGGGCACGCCGAGGGAATTTCTCAGCGTGAAACAAGCTTCGGGGCCAGAAACTGATCGGCAGCAAGCACCAGACGGGTCGCCTCTTTTATCTTTTCGATCCACAACTCTTCCCCGCCAACTGTTTCCCGGATGCGGTACCGCTGCGAGCGAACGGCTTCATCCAACTGCCGGATCGCTTCGTGCATTCCCCATTGGAAAACTTCGCACTGCTGCTTCGATAAATCTCTCCGCATCAACGTGGTTTCCGCTTCGGTACGATGGCGAGACATCGAACAGAGCGTCTCCCCTTCACTCCGATACAGCATTCCCGCCACAAAAGCCCGACGAAGTCGCCCCTGCGGATCAAACTGGTAAACAGGATCGGAACCGAAATAGAACGAGAAGGCACCGTTTTTCCTGAAACCGATAAACAGCGGCTGTTCCCAATCGGGAACCGAAAATTCACCACGCACCACGTAGGCCGTCGCTTCAGCCACCAAATCTTCGCGATCCGCTTCCTCTCTGGCCACCAGAAACACTCCCATTAAACACGGGGCTGACAATGTTCACTGTTTTTTCTTTTTGATCTGCGGTTCGAATCGCATCACCCAGATGAAGGGACGATTGTTTTCGTCCACACGAAGTTTCTGTATCAGTTTCACCTGAGCCAAAACGGTACGCAAACAGAGTGACCACGAAGTCCGCTTCCTCGGGAAGTTGACAATCAGCTGGTCAAGATTCAGCCCGGCTTCCGAAATCGCCAACGGATCGATAAAAACATCCAGCTCCGTTTCGCGTTGGACTTTGGGGATCAGTTCCGAAATCGGAAGATCGTGAATTTCAATCACGGTGGCCTGATACATCTTCTTCGCCAGTGACAACCGTTTCAAACCGAGCGGGGCGGGATCCCAACCGATCGGCCAGCTCTCTTTCGATTTGTCATAAGGTTCGATATCCAGTTCGATCGATTCATCGGGCAGTCGCCGCGGCGAAAACGAGAGGGAATAACCACGCAGAATCATCGCCAGAGCCGTCCCCTTGGCAAATTGACGCAGATCATGCTTGACCGCGGGCAACTTTTGCTGCTCTTGGAGAACGCTCAAATGTTCCCGTGTGGCCGCTGTGAATCGGAGAGGATATTCCGCAGGCAGTTCAAGCGATCGTATCGCTTCGGTCAAACTCAGACCGGACGTATCACGATCGACCGTTTTCGCCAGATCGTCATACAGTTTCTTGAAGGCAGCCTTCTTCAATCCCCACAAAGGCTGTCCCTCGGGCGCCCCTTGAGCACCGTAGACCTGCAATTCCTTGATCCATTCCTTCAATTTTTCGGTATCGCCCGGGCGAAAAGTCCGCTCGGGAAGAACAATATTGCCCGCACGATCAATCTGCCCGGTCACCTTCACTCTGCGAATGGTTCCGTAGATGAACTGTTCAACGCCGACCGTATCGTTCCCTTTTCTTTGACGCACACGGACATAAACACCCAGATCACGAAAAACACCCGCCCATTTTTGCCCTGCCAGCGGATTGCCCTGCGTGCGGGGAAGAAGCAGATCCACACTCAATTCCGTGTGAAGCCTTTTACTGATCGGAACCTTGTTCTCCGCCCGAACCACACGCCCGAATGATGGAATCCCCCCAAGCCCGAACGCGACAGAAAACAGGGCAAGGATAATCGAAAAACGGGAAGGTTGATTCATGACAATACACTTCGCAAATGACCAGATTCGTAAATGAACGACTTCATCAAAAAACATCGACAAGGCAAGAATATCGACACCGCTGGCACGCCCAATTCACACGCCGCCCTCACATCTTCACGCACCAGTCCCATGTTACGACGATCGCACAAATCCCGAAAGAGCAATTTGCCAAACCCGAGTTGCCTCCCAACAATTCCGGCAGCGCCGAAAAAGAACCGCTCCGAAATGGGCGACCGCTCAAATCCAACAGCCCGGCCGAGCCTCGATCGCGGCCCGATCGCAGCTTTTTTGAATCTCGCGTTTCGGATTGCGAATCAATTCGTTACAGTGTGCGCAGTATTTCACGGTATTTCTTTATTTCTTTGTATGCGGTCTCTCTTTC
>JALWSL010000518.1 GCA_027080405.1 Planctomycetaceae bacterium | reverse complement strand
GAACCGGCTCCGGAACTGCTTTCCTTTGTGACGGGCAAAGCAGCCTAACCCTTTCAAGCGGCGAAGTTTCCGCAGATAATGCGGCGAGTTTCGTTTGGCAACAACTGCAACACCGAAGAAGCGGGCAGAATGACTGTCCGCTTCTTTTCGTTACTCTCAAGACTTTTTTTTCGAACGCTGCACCAATCACATCCGGCATGAATTCCAGCATGAACGACGCTTATTCCCCGGTTGCGTTTCCATTGACGGAACGGATGCGTCAATCCCGATCTCGAATCAAACGGGGCATGAGGGCGCGATGCGTTTGGGAGAGGCTGGATCTGGCCCCGCTTTTGCGTGAAGGCCCCCTTCAAAGACGGGATCGCAATCTTTACGGGGTCACAATCCTTCTATGGGCTGCTTGTCCAGAATAACCAGAATCAGTGTTGCGATCGGGCCGAGGAAGATCGATATGATGAACCAGTTCAGACCACTTCGGTTTTTTCCCTGCGCAATGCCCGCATTAATCAATGCCAGTGTCCACCAGCCAACAATGTAGCCTCTTTCGACGATCATCATGTAACAACTTCCAGATAGTGTTCTGTTTCAGGTCTCTGTTCTCGATCATTCTTTTCCGCGCGACAGAACAGCGCTCAACAGGCCGCTCATCAGCATCACGCCAACAATCCCGCCCGCGGCGGTGTAAATCCTTTTTTCGACAATCGTTTCCCGTAACGCTGGTAATAACGCCGTGATGTGTTCAGGACTGATTTCGACCAGTAAATGTTCGCGATGCATCGTTGTCGGGGAACCATTCAAAATTTTGACCTGCAACGCTTCATCATACGTTCTCGAGAGAGTCGACTGATACCACGCTTCATCGTAATGCACTCCCTGCTGGCCTGTCAAAGCTTTCAATTTTGCGCTGATTGTCACCTTCGCCAATCGGTTGGCATCGCTTTGTGCTTCCTTGACTGTGGTGAACCTCCCACTGCTGATAATGAATTGACCGGGAATGGTCTCCGGGTGAGCCAGATATTTTTGCCAGTTTTTCTTTTCGATCACCGGATGTTGACTTAACCATTGGGGACGTTGTCGAGCTTTCTCTTTCTCCTGTTGTAATTCCTGCTTCGCTTTTTCGAGCAGCTTTTTTGTTTTCTCCAGTTGTATGTTTGCCGACTTTTTTTCTTTTTCAGCAACGGCCGCCTCACCAGGTGACGGTTTTGGCTTCCCGGATTTCTTGTCTGCTTCAGACGGTTCGCTTACTGCTTCCTGTTCAACTGCTTCCCGTTCAGCTTCGAGTTGCTTTTCCAGTAGTTCGATATGCGTCCGGATTGCTGTTTGCCTGGCGGTTTCTGCTTCTGCCTGAGCGTTTGAATGTTCTGTTTCAGCCTGTTCGACAACGCTTACGTAAGAGTGATAATTTTCTGTCTGAAGACGAAAAAAGATGAAAGCCGCCACCATGGGCAGGCAGAGCAGGATCACCAGGCCGAAGATTCTATCTTTCTTCCCTGTCAGCATGCCAAGCCCGACCACGACCATAAAAAGGACGAGGGCCAGACAGACCATAACAACGATGGTTGTCGCATAAAATAACGAGTCCATTTGCTTGAATACTTTCCTTATTCAACCTGCTCACACGGTGAGGCCAGTTGTACCGCCGCGGTGATTGTGGCGGCCCAGGTGATGGCCCAGACAGTGGGAAATGTGAAAATGCAACAGATGAGGTAGGCTCCGAACACCGTGAACGCGACCGAACCAAGACGAAAGCGGTGTTTACGGTAAACATCTCCCAGCGGCCACCATGCTCGCCAGATGAATAGCGAACCAAAAAAGACCGCATAGCCAGCTAGCGTCGGCGACCAGAAAGGCTTCGGTTTTTTGATTGCATAAGAAGTCCGATCTTCATAGTCGCCACTGGAGACGGAGTCTGCGGCTACAGGTGGTTCCATTTCGAAATCGCTCTGTTCAGGCGAGGCGGCACGGATATGAATCATTCCTGTTCCTGCCTGTTGTGCTGTTTCATCTTGTGCAAACAGTCTGCTTTGTAGTTGAATCTGCCTGTCTTCCACCAAAGGGTAGCGACCAATTTTCGAAATGATGCCCGAACTCCCAGTCGGGAAAAGGCGTTGCGGGTATTCGACCATCAGCCAGTCACCCATCCCGTAAACAGCCGCTCCGCACAACATGCCGATCAGACCGTTTCGCAAGCGGGAGTTCCGTCGCTTCTTCTTTTTGGTGTAGAACAGGCGGTTCATAACGATGACCACCCAAACCAGAAAGGTGGAAGAAACAACAAAGAAAGCGAATTGGATCGGATCCAGTTGATCAGGCACCGAGACGGAGGAGAAAAATTCTTGCGAGATAAACAGGATGCTGCCAGCCAGCAGCACCACAATGATCGGCGCCAGCGCGATGCCACGCAGCATGTCGATCGTCAACAATCGCCCTGTTCGCACCGGCTTGATGGGACAAAACGAACTGAGCAATTCTTTCACTTTCGCCTTTGCCTGAACAGCTTGAGGTGGCGGCGTGATGCTCTGTTTCACAAATTGGCACGAGCGGCGAAAACAGTGGACACTCCCTGCAATCAAACCGCTGAACAGCACTGAAGCGAACAGGCTTTTTGTCAGAAGAAATGTCGCTCCCAACAAGGCAGGCACCCACCACCACGCTTCAAGCCGTTCCTGTGTGATTAACGGCGGAGATGTCGCGACATAATTCTCTGTCCGTTTTGCACTCTCGGGTGTTTGCGGATGAGATGTTGCTTCTTCCGTTACAGGCTCGGCTTTTTTCGATTTTTGCGAAGCACGTGTTGCCACATGCACGCCATCATCGTCAATTTCATTAACAAAAACCGAGACAGGCTCAACCGTTTCAACTTTATCTACCACTTCGACAGAAATAGGGGCAGCTTTTCCCGATAACGCCGCGGTAAAGGCTTGCTCGAATGCCCGGATGGTATCGAAACGATTCTGTTCATCTTTATCCAAAGCTCGCGCAAGCACCTGGGCAACCGGTTTTTCGAATGGCGACAGGTCCGGCTGTTCGGTGAGATGTTTCATCAGAATCTCGCCAGTCGACTCCCCGTTGAACGGGACATGGCCCGTGAGCATTTCATAGGCAATCACACCCATCGCGTAAATATCGACACCCTTGCCATACTGCCCTTTGGCCACTTCGGGAGCCATGTAGTAAACCGTGCCGACCGATTGCGTATGGGCACTGCGGTGTGTCTGGCTGATGAATTTTGTCAGGCCGACGTCCCCGATTTTCAGCACGCCTTCTTCAGTGAAGATGTTGGCCGGTTTCAAATCGCGATGCACCAACCCGCGATCATGCAGAAAAGCGAGCCCTTTGCTGCACTGCTGGAAGGTCTCTGCGCACTGTCCGTGAGGCAACCCTTCAGGATGATCCGCGATCATATCAGCCAGCGTTCCGCCCGCGATATATTCCATCACAATCCAGTGATCGCCATCGTTGTCGGTTTTGACATCGAAAATCGTGACCAGATTCGGGTGTTTCAAATTCAAACATTGGGCCACGCCTCGCAGTTCGACCTCCATATTATCATGCAGAAGCTTGAGCGCAACTTCCTTCCCGGCGTCGGTCTGGGCGTAATAGACTTCGCCAAACCCACCCCGGTGGATCGCCCGTTTGATGGTGTACCCTTCAAACGGTCTGTCACCTGCGGAAAATGTGAACTTCATAACCTGGCCCCTGCTTTCGCAAGATTCTGTTCAATCTGTTTTTTTATGAATGTATTCAATCGATCGCTGTATTATACCCGCCAGTCATGCTTCCAGATAGAACCCGATTTCATCAAAACAGTAATGTTGATTCAAATTGATCGGCTCATCGATTGTCTGTCCAGCTTCCTCTTTTTCGTGGTTCCCCAGGCCGACCGGCGTACAGAACCGGAACGAACCATCCCGAAAGATCAACGCTCCGGCCTGCTCCCAATGTTCGCAAGGAATGTGCATTTTTTCTCCTGGCCCCAGCAGAATCATATTCTCCATCAGCACGAGCCCATCCAATCCCTGATCCAACCGACGCCCCGGCGTGATTGTCAATCGCGCTGACTGCGATAAAGGCGAAACGACTTCAAGCCTCACCCCAATTTCAGAGGTCAGCATCGCCAACGCGTTGTTCCCGAAACAGGTTTCTCCGAGCAGCAATCGTGATTCGTTGTTTTGATTTGGCCTCGGTTTCATTTCGACAGCCCCACGAAGCGGTTCAATCGAATACCCATTGGTATTCCTGCGGATACAGGCATGCCGGGATGAA
>JALWSL010000517.1 GCA_027080405.1 Planctomycetaceae bacterium | reverse complement strand
TGCAAACAGTATTGGGCAGGCAGATCGGTCCTCACCAGGACTATGCGGAAAGTTGGGAAATTTGTGATCTTGGTGAAACTCAATCGGTTGTTTCATCCGGCCCTTACGCTGGATGGACATTGAACAGACTGGTACGCGAGGTTCCCGAGTTGCTTTTTGGTACAGAGAATTCCTGCTTGCAATTTCCGCTGTTGGTGAAATTTCTCGATTGCAACGATAGACATTCAGTCCAGGTGCATCCAGATGATATGCAGGTTCGCAAATACTATCAGAATAAAAAGGGCAAGACGGAAGCCTGGTTTGTTATTTCTGCTGAGCCGGACAGTTTCATCTATGCGGGTTTGAAAAACGGTGTCACCCCGGAAATGTTACAGGCCTCCCTTGAAAACGGAACCGTAGAAGACTGTTTGCATCGCATTACGCCCTCACCCGGACAGTGCTATTACATTCCAGCCGGGACGGTCCACACGCTTGGCGATGGCATTCTCGTCGCGGAAGTGCAACAGCCCAGCGATGTCACTTTCCGCCTTTTCGATTGGAATCGCACCGATGCACGGGGAAATCGCCGTCCTTTGCATGTCGAGCAGGCTTTCGAGTGCATCGATTTTCAGCGTGGCCCCATTCAACCGGTAGAACCAACATTGCTGCATCAAGACGAAAATGCAGAACTGAATCAACTGATCGATTCCCCTTTTTTTCGGATCAATCGTCTATCCATTCAGGGCGAATTTCTGTTACCGTCCAATTCAACCTGCAAGGTGATTATGTCTGTTTCCGGTAAAGGGACAATGAGAACGGGGGGAGCTTCCTGTTCGCTGCCGGTCGGGAAAACATATCTCATCCCTGCCACTTGCGACGATCTTCACTTTGAATCTGAAGGTGACATCCCCAATAACATTTTGATTGCAAGCCCTGCCCGAAGTGATGGTTCAACGATGGATTCACCGGCATCAATATCGTGACATGGTAAGTGCAATCGATGAACGCTACTTTCGACGCGTGATACCCACCACACCCAACCGCTTGAGATACGACACTTATCTTTCGGTCTCCCTACCAATGTCCCTCTACCCTTCCCTTGCTTGACAATCTGAAAAACTCGCCTTGCTTTCCTGAGCGAACTACCCGAAAATGCAGTCTGTTCGCAATGACCAACCAGGAGAAGAAGATTGTGGCGAAAGTAGAAGTTGCTCCAGAAGCAGCAGTCAGGCCCGCACAGGAAAGGCCAGAACAGGAAAAAGCCCCCCGTAAAAAGAGGCGGTTCCTGTTCCGTTTTCTCGTCCTGCTGTTTTTGGGGCTGGTTGCGATGGGGGTTTTTCTCCCTCAACTGCTTTCAAATACCTCGATTCGTCGCTATTTGACATCCGCGTTGATGGAAGATTTTCAGGGGCAGATCGATATTCAAACAACGGAACTGGCTTGGTGGAAGCCCGTCGAAATCCATTCTCTGACAATGCTTGATCAGGAAGGGGTTCCTGTTGCGACAGTCGGTTCCGCCAAAATCTCCACACCGCTTTGGCGCATGTTCTGGCCCGATGACAAACCGCTGGTGTTGGAGGTTACCAGGCCGGAAATCAATCTTGTCGTCGATAGATACAGTTCCAATTGGCAGCGATTGTTTTCACAACGGGAGGCGGGTCAGGAATTTACCTGGCCCGATTTCCAACACAATGCAGAGCCGATGCGAATCAAGGTGATTGACGGACGGGTGACCGTTAAGGATCTGGTTTCCAAACGGACGGTTGAATCCCGCAACATCGAGATGATACTCGAAAAATCCCCACGGCTTGTCAAAGGAAACCTGCACGGCGAAACGAAGCTGATCCTTGATGCGGAATCGGAACTCCCCGCAGGAAAAGTGATGGCCGATTTCCAATTGGCGTTGCAGGATAACAAGGCTGTCGCGGGGGAGGTTGAAGGAAAGCTTGAAAAGACCCCATTGGAACTGATTCAGCCGTGGCTCAAACAGATGCTTCCCGATGTTCATATTGCAGCCGAATCGGCAGACGCCAACTTCAACAGCAAATGGACCGGCACCCTGAAAACGGGGCTCAAACTCGAATTGAATGGAGAAATCATCGCTCAAAAAATCGGTTTACAGTCGACAAAACTGCTTTCAGACCATCAGCTCCGCTCGGAGAAAATGACTGGCAGTTTTTCCATCGACAATACGCTGCCGAATATTCCCGGGAAATTCGATCTGGGACTGAAGCTTGAGCAGTGCCTCATCGCTCCAGCAGAACGGGTTGCGGAGGAACAGCAGGATGATCCCTTTCAGCGAACCGGGCCGAAAAATAATCCTCCCCCAAAACCGGTTGAGTTGGGAACGGTGCAGCTTCAATCCAGAGGTGTCATCGACGGAATCAAACAGGAACTCTCATTGGAGCAGTGCAAGTTGGACAGCAGACTGTTTCAGCTTGAGATAGAAGGGACAGTCCAACAGTACGCCACGAACCCTTTATACGATCTGAAAGGGACGGGGGCAGGAGATGTCACGCCTTTGGTCTCGCTCATGGTGCCGCAGTTACGGCAAAAAGTGAAAATCGAACGCCTGACTCCCAGCGAATTCGCCCTCCGTGGGACTGCAGTAGTGAAACAGAAAACCGATACCGACGGGCAGGCTGCCGAAAAGCGACAATCGGAACAGCCCTCGGAAGAATCATCGCGGCTTCCTCTCTCTGCGGTTTCAAAATGGAGTTGGGATACCATTGAATCCTATGGCGTGGTTTCACAACGGGGGGAACTCTGGACAAAGTACGAGCAGGAGCAATTGCGTATCGTTCCGGTCAAGGTTCCTGTTGGTCAACACGGCCGGTTTCTGGCAAAATCGGTGGTCGATTTAAGAGATGGGAAACGGTTATTGAAAGTGGAACAGGGGACCGTGTTGAAGAACGTGCAATTCAGTGAGGCGATGGCCCGAAACTGGCTGCAGTACGTTTCTCCTGTTTTCGCCAATGCGACCGATTTGCAGGGTGAATTTTCGCTGGAAACAGAAGGCGCTGTTTTCGATCTTTCAACCGGCCGACCTCAAAAACTGCAGGGGAGCCTCAATATTCACACCTGCAAACTCGGCCCGGGGCCCGCCATTCTCAAGGCTACTGCTCCTGTATTGGGAATCCGTTCGATGCTTAATCCGTCCCGTCGATCGCCCCAGTTTCTGAAACCGGGCAGTAAATGGGTGGAACTGCCCCGGCAGGATGTTCATTTCGCATTAAAACAGCAGCGAATCCATCATGATCAACTTCTGTTTCAATCCGGTCAGATCAAGGTTATTTCCAGTGGTTCGGTTGGGTTGGATCAAACACTCGATGATCGCATCACGATTCCGCTCGATTTTGTCAAAGGGGGCGACAAACCACTGCTGGGAATGTTGAAACAGCAGGATATCGTCATTCATCTCCGGGGAACACTGCAGAAGCCACAGATCGATGCCAGTCAGGTGAAAGAGATCCCCCAGCAACTCGCCCCTGCCGCGATCGATGGTCTGCTCCAGCGACTGATTGAGAAACGTCGCAAAAAGAACAGATAGGTATCGGCATTTTCCATCTGGCGCATCCGTTGTCGCAAATTTTGTTAACGCGATTCTATTGACGCAAGTTCTATTGATGCGAATTTGTTGACCTCTTGCTTGAAGTTTCCTCCCCGCATGGCTTTGCAAGGTGCGCTAACGGTGCACTTCGGGGAAGGGGACGATTCAACGGCATTTGGGGCATCGAAATCACTGTTCGGCGATTGACGCCGGCCTTATTGGCTCTTGCGGGCCAGGAGAGTTTTTCGCCAGGCTTCGAAGTAATTTCTGAAGCCTTTTTGTGTTGCTGTTGATGCGTTTTTCAGGGCGGCAACGCATTCTTCCGAGAGAAGCGAATTTCCTGATTGCTGGTACAAATAGGCCACTTGGGCGGCAATAGCAGCGTCGGCGTCATCATTTTTCAGCTCAACCATGATTGAGTTGATGTTCCCTTTGCATTCCTCGAATACTTTTTGAGCATAACCGAACGCACTTGTTTTTTGTCGATCGTGGTCGCCATCGATCCAGATTGAGCCACTGCAACCAATCAGTCGGGACTCAAAGTGCGGAGAGGTTGGTTGATACGGCCTTGCAGTTTTCCAGAACGGTCCTTTTATTCCCGGTCCGGTCGCCACGGCGACCAAATGGACATCATGGCCGGGAAGATAGTATTTCCAATTACCGGTCCAGATAACACCCTTCTGCTTTGATGGCTGCCGTTCGATTGTTTCTTCACGAACCAGTTGCCCGTTTGCAAAAAGTTGAATTCTATCCGCTCTGATCCAGGATGGCCCGAGAACACGAAGGTTTAGAGTAACATGCGATGCGTTTTCTGAAACCGGGACCAGATCGCCTGATTGCCAGGTCTCATTGATTTTCATTTCGGTTATCAACCCGTAGCTGACAAGCACCCGGCCCTGCAGAAAATTCAGGATGGCTGTTTCGCGGTTGATTTTGCCCGGGTCCGTGTCGTTACAGCGTATGTAGGTGCGTCCCTGTCCGACAATGTAGCGGTTGACATCGTGCGAATCGCTGCATCCGACGGGTGTCAAATAATTCCCACGATTCAGTTGCGTCATCCAGTCCCGTGTCAATTGCAGGGGATCGGTCTGGGTCGCTCCCGAATTGATAATTTCCATGGCGTTGGCTTCCAGTTTCCAACCTTCGAGGTTGACACCAACGGCCTCGTTATACAATTTTGGCCCGAACGGTCGCGTGCCCGCATGAATGTCCCGAGCGTGATTCAGAATAATGATTTTCACGTCCGGAACCTTTTTGATTTCCCGAAAAGTTTCTGCCCAACTGTCTGTTTTGTAATTGGGAATCGGTGCTCCTTTTGCAACCGGGAATATATTGAAATGCCCCAGCTTTGTTGTGACTTCATTACCGATCACCGGCGTAAAATACGGCAGAACATGGGCCTGTCTTGCAGAGGGAATATAATCGATATGTTGATTGTGATCGGTTGCGATCGGGAATTCGATTCCCTCGCCGGCGAGCGTCAACATACGCTCCTCAATAGAGCAATCGCCGTGTCTGGAGTAGGTGAATGTATGCACGTGGGTATCACATGCCACATAGCCCTGCGTGGGGACTTCCCGGGTGATTTTCAGCCCGGTACGTACCGATTCCCCCTTTTGCAGTGTGATAGGAACCTGATCGATCGAATACTCGAACCCGCGTCCTGCGAAGACGTTGTAGTTCCCGGCCGGGAGAGAGATTTTCGCATTCCCTGTTGATGTGTAGACAACTCCTGGCCTTATCGCCAGATGAGAGTTTGATACCGTTCCCAATGACGGGAGCGCACCATCGGCACGAACAATCGTAATACGGCACGGAATCGAGTGACCGTTTGAAGTATCGGTCACGTCAATTTCAAGAGTCGATTCGCCAAGCATTTCTTCCCGTGGTTGCCGGTGCAAAACGATCTGCCCGATGCGAATGTCATCCGGTTGCGAACGTTTTGTGATCACCTGTTCGATTTTCAGTTCATTCTTTCCCTGACGTAACCCTTTGGCGGGGATATCGTAATAGAGCACGGTGTCGTTGGCGTCTGTTGAAAGTGTCCCCAGCCTGCTTCCGTTCAGGATGATCGCCCATTTCTGTTTGACATCCTGTTGACGGATCTGGAGCGTTGCCGGCTCATCGTTTTCCGTGGCGTCGAAAGGGACAAGAAGTGATTCCGATTCCGCGACTTCCGGGAAATCGTCCCATTCGCGCGCCCCTTCCATCCGCAAGTGATGAAGTTTCTCGTCCAGGATTCTCGGAGCTTCAGCGAAAACGGGCAACATCAGAGCGAAACGGGCTATCAAGGAAAAGAAGATCACTCGAATCAAATTGGGTATCCGCATGAAGCACTCCCGTGGGATCATCAAAATGCTGCCGGGTTGCCTCGTGTAAGCTCCCTTGTGTGAGCAGAACCGCAAAAGGGAAAGCCCGGACGCACAACAGGACATATTCCATTTTCGATTGTCCTAAAAGAAAGGGGATTTTCCAATGTCTGCCTTCTGTTTTTCCAACAAAAGAGGAGGAAAAGTTCCTGCTACTGTGTTGCCACGCCCGTTTTTTTGCATCATTATTGTGTAACGATTGTGTAGTGGAAACAACATTATTGGGGAATTGTTTTCTTGATGATGTTTTCTTTTTGAAGTGGGACGCGGTTCAAAATGGAATATAAGCGTATTTTCCCCGACAGGTTTTTATTCCTGTTGTTAGTTTTGATGCAACTGGTTTTGCTACCGAAGCTGTACGCGAATGAGCCGGCGATTGACTATCAAAAAAAAGTGCAACCGATTCTGAGCAAGTATTGTTCCGGTTGCCATAATGATTCGGATCGGGAGGGAGATTTTTCAACGGAAACCTATCAGGCATTACAGGCCGGTATTGAGGGCAAGCCGGTTGTTTTGCCTGGTGATGTCGCGGGGAGTCTACTGCTGAGGGTTCTTGAGAAAGATGCGGAAACCCCGATGCCTCCTGAAGACGAACCACGACCGAACAGGCAGGAAATCGAGTTGTTGCAGAATTGGGTCAAGCAGGGAGCAATCGGTCCGAAAGGGAAACATCCCGATCGCCTGTCGTTGAATGTTCCGAAAATATCCCCTTATCTTGCCCAAAAGCAGATCACCGCAATCGATTGCTCGCCAGATGGGCTGGTTGCAATTGGACGATTCAGGGAAGTGCTGATCTTCAAGCCGGAAATAAAATCTGCCACCGGTGTTGCAGCTCTCAATTTTGATCGAACTCTATTTCGTATCAGTGATTTGCCGGGTAAGGTAAATGGCCTCAGTTTCTCGCAGGACGGGAAACGTCTCGCGATCGCATCGGGAGTGAGCAGTCGTGGGGGATGGATATCAATTTTCAATTTGCACAGCGGAAAAACAGAGCGAAAGTTTCCCGGCCATCTCGATCTGATCTACGACATCGAGTTTTCTCCTGAGGGAGATTTTTTGGCGACGTGCAGTTACGATCGATCAATCATCCTTTGGGAAACGGAAACAGGTCAGCAGGTGAGAACCTTCCCCGGACATAATGGGGCCGTCTACGATATCGCGTTCAGTCCGGATGGCCGATCGCTGGTCAGCGCCAGTGCCGACGATACCTGCAAACTTTGGCGCGTCCGGGATGGAATGCGGCTCGATACCCTGCCTCAACCGCTTAATGAGGAATATGCTTGCGTTTTCAGTCCGGACAGTAGCTGGGTCGCGGCTGTCGGGGCAGATAAAAAGCTGCGGATTTGGAAACATGTTTCCCGGCAGGAACCGGAAATCAATCCTCAGGTGTTCGCCCTGTTTGCCCATGAAGCGAGGGTCTCCCATTTACTCTGGCATCCTCAAGGGAGCTATCTGGTCACTTTTGCAGAAAATGGGGTCATCAAGTTGTGGGACGCGAACGATTTTCGCGAAGTTTACCTGTGGGATGAAAAAAATCGGGATCTGATATCGTCCGTTGCCTTTTCACCCGAGGGAAATAGTTTCTTCGTGGCCCGTCTCGACGGGTCGCTCTCTTCCTACCGGCTTCCGGAAAAGGACAAATTGCTGAAAGCCGAATCACACAAGGCAAATCTGAATCTGTCTTCCCATCTTCCGCAGGTGAAAACGGCAGAGAAGTCGATCAAAGAACAGGAACCGAACCAGACACCCAAACAGGCACAGCGGATTGATCTTCCGGTAAAAATTACAGGAAAAATTCAGGGAAGACCGAACGACAGGGCCGATTTCGATCTGTATCGCTTTTCTGCCAATCAAGGGGCAGAATGGGTGGTTGAGATTCGTGCCGATCGCGATAAATCGCCTCTCGATTCGCATCTTGAAATTCTTACCGACAGCGGCGAAAAGCTGAAACGGATCAACTTGCAGGCAGTGCGAGAATCGTACTTCACCTTCCGGGGGAAAGATTCCAATCAGACAAGCGATTTTCGCATCTTCAACTGGACAGAGATGAAACTGAAAGAATATCTGTACGCCAATGGAGAGGTGACCCGTTTTTATCACCTGCCACGTGGTGCAGATTCCGGGTTCAACGTCTTTCCGTACAAGGGAAAACGCTGGGGGTATTTCGACACCACGCCCCTGTCGCATGCCCTGGGAGAGCCCTGTTATATTGTGCAACCCATTCCGCCGGGAGAGGAGATTGTGCCGAACGGCTTACCCGTCTTTCCGATTTATTATGAAAATGATGATGCTTCCTACCGGGATGCAGGAAAAGATTCGCGGCTGTTTTTCACTGCTCCCGAAACGGGGGAATTCCTGGTGAAAGTGAGTGATATTCGTGGTTATGAAGGAGAAAATTTTTCATACAAACTTGAAATCCGCGTTCCCAAACGGGATTTCTCACCACGGATTTTGAACGAGACACTTACTGTTTCTCCCGGTTCGCGGCAGGATTTTCAGGTAGGAATCACTCGTATCGACGGCTTTCGTGGACCGGTTCGGTTCGATTGCATCCGCGTTCCCGAGGGCATTCAGATTTCCTCACCTATTATTATCGAAGAAGATCAGATTGAGGCACAGGGAGTCATTTCAATTGATGCCGGGATCGAAATAGATAAAAAGCTCGCCTCTCAAATTCAGTTTACCGCAACGGCAACGATCGACGGAAATCGGGTTGAGCATCCCGTAAAAGGATTCAGGGAATTGAAATCGGGCGGCAAACCGAAACTGACGTTGCGCATTGTTCCCGCCCCGACAGGATTACAACCGGTTTCACCTCCTGATGCCGAACTGTTGGAATTTGTCATTCATCCTGGTGAAACGGTTCGGTTGAAAGTTGTCGCAAAACGGAACGGCTTCAAGGGGCCCATCCCGTTCGGTCGCGAAGATTCCGGGCGAAACCTGCCGTTCGGGACATACATCGACAATATCGGCCTGAACGGTTTGTTGATCACGCAGCAGAGTAGCGAACGGGAATTCTTCGTCACCTGCGATCCGGTGACGAAACCGCAATCCCGATTATTCCATTTGAGAACAACCGCTGCGGGAGGGGCAGCCTCTCAACCGGTCATGCTGCACGTTCGCAGGAAAGAATAGGGAACGTGTTTCAAATTGAACGCAACAGCTTTTTCGCCTTGCGTTTCCATTTTTTCTGTTTGCGAGCGATGGCGGAAGGACTCGCCTCGATATCCATCAGGAGCATTTCGAGTGTCTGTTTCGCTTCTTCAGTATCTTGCTGGTGGAGTTGGCAGCGTGCCAGCAGATATAAACCTTCCGGTTGTCGCCACCGCTGGACATGGGCTTCCAGGTGATTGCGGGCTTCGTTCCATCTGTCCAGAGTGATTAACAAACGGGCGCGGGCCAGTGAAACATCTCCAAATTTGTAGGCCGGATCCTGTTGGTAGACTTGCGTGATGGCCTGAAAGGCGTCCTCGAATTTTTTTTGCCTTTCCAGACAAATTGCCAATCCCCACAATGCCTGTCTGTTTTCCGAATCCTTTTTCAGAGCCGTTCGGTAAGCCTGTTCCGCTTGGGGGTATTGCCGAAGTTCCCGTAGTTTTTCTCCATACTGCAGCCAATGGTACGGGTTTCCAATCTGTTTTGCTTCTATTCGGAGCCGGTTCAATTCTCTGGTCTGAAAACGGGCCATCAATTTTTTGAGAAAAGCATCGTTACCACGGGGCAGAAAACGCAGGAAAAAGTAGGCGAAACTCCCCAGACCCTGTAAAAAAACGATAATGAAAATCCAGATGCCCCGATCCGGTTCGTTTCGTACGCAATCGATCAGCATCCAGAGGAAGAAGGGGAGATAAAGGAGGCTGAAAAATCCCAATAATCCCGTCAAATGAGCAAAAAGGTATTCCACTTGATCGACCTGTCGAGGAATTGATGGACTTTGATCCGTTCAACACCCCGCCGGAAGGTATTGCGGGGGCTGTGATAGTGTACCATATCTTCCCCATGCCGATTTCGCCAATGGTTTCAAATCTGCCCTATCATGAAAGTCACTTTTACAGCTAAAATGGCCTTGTGGCGATGGAAAAGCGAAAATGTCAAGGAGGGCTTACCGTGGCGTTGTTGAAGTGTGTGAATTTGGTCAAGGATTATCCGGGGGGCAAGCGGGCTGTCGATGGTGTCAGTTTTGATATCGAGCGGGGGGAAATCGTGGGGCTTCTCGGGCCGAACGGGGCAGGAAAAACATCCACTTTTCGCATGACTTGTGGATTGGTTGATCCGACCGAGGGGCATGTCTATCTGAACGGTGTTGATGTGACCGAATGGCCGATGTATAAACGTGCCCGGCACGGAATGGGTTATCTGCCACAGGATGAATCGGTCTTCAAGAAGCTGAGTGTGGCCCAGAATCTGATTGCCATTCTGGAGTTCATGCCGATCAGTTCGCGTGACCGCAAACGGCGCGTTGATGAACTGCTCGGGCAGTTCGGTCTGTCCAACCTGAAAAAGCAGACGGCAGGAACTCTCTCTGGAGGGGAACGCCGACGCCTTGAAATCGCCCGCTGTCTGGCCAGTGATCCGGAGTTGATTCTTCTTGATGAACCGTTCACCGGGATCGATCCCACCACCATCAATGATATCCAGGATATTATCTACGACTTGAGGGATCGTGGCATTTCGATTCTTCTGACGGATCATCGGGAACGTGAAACATTGACAATTACGGATCGCACGACCATCATCTGTGCGGGGCGGGTTCTGGTGACAGGAGACGTGCAGACAGTTCTCTCGGATCAGATGGCCCAGCGAACCTATTTTGGGCACCGGTTCGATGCCGCTTCGATTATCCGGGAAAAAGAACAATTCCAGGTCGATAGCAATTTCCGTCGAGCCGCCTAGTGCCTGTTCAGGCCATAAATTGGGTGGGTGTTTTCGTGGTTCGTGATCCGTTGTCGCACTAATTTGATGCCCGATCCCCCAAATTATGAGTTGAAGATGCACTAGAACCTAGCGAATCAGACAGAACAGAGCCAGCAATGAGTCAGCGATGGATTTCAGAACGGATGCACCAGATCGATGCTTCCGGCATCCGCAAGGTTTTCGATCTTGCGGCGAACATGACCAACCCCGTCAATCTCAGCATCGGGCAACCGCACTTCGATACACCCGAACCGATCAAGGCGGCCTTCAAGAACGCGATCGACCAGGGCTACAACGCTTACAGTCAGACGCAGGGAATCAAACCCCTTCTTGAACGGCTCCAGAAAGAAATTGACGACAGTTATCATCACGATGACCGCAAAGTATTTGTCAGTAGCGGAACCAGTGGAGCGTTGATGCTGGCACTTTGCGCGTTGGTCAATCCCGGCGATGAGGTGATCGTCTTCGATCCCTGGTTTGTCATGTACAAGCATCTGACAACCCTCGCGGGAGGCAAGGTTGTTGAAATCGATACGTATCCCGACTTCCAGATCGATTTGGACAAGGTTCGCTCCGCAGTGACCGAACGTACCAAAGTGATCCTGTTCAACAGTCCGAGCAATCCGACCGGTTCGGTCGCTTCAGTCGAGGCTGTCAAAGGCCTGGCTGATCTGGCAGCCGAAAAAGATATTGCCTTGATCAGCGATGAAATCTATCACCAGTTCTGCTATGAGAAAGAGTTTGTCAGCCCGGCCCGTTTTAATGATCAGACCATTGTGATTGACGGGTTCAGCAAATCGCATTCGATGACGGGGCATCGCGTCGGTTATTGCCACGGACCACAGTTCCTGATTCAGCAAATGCTGAAACTGCAACAGTTCACGTTTGTCTGCGCGCCTCATCCGGCTCAGTGGGCGGCTTTGAAAGCCTGTGATGTGGACATGTCTGCCGAAGTCGAACAGTACCGGCAAAAACGTGATTTCATGCTTGCCGAACTGGAGGACTACGACATTCGCGGTTCGGATGGCGCGTTCTATCTGTTTGTCAAGGCTCCCTGGGGAACGGGAACAGAGTTTGTAGCCGAAGCAATCGCCCGTAACCTGCTGATCATTCCCGGCAGCGTTTTCAGTAGTCGGGATACCCACTTTCGGCTTTCGTATGCTGCTGAACAGGATACACTTGAGCGTGGTGTGGAAATTCTCAAAGAAATGAGAAATCACAAAAAGTAATCGAGGAATCAGATTGAAATGTCTCTTGTTCTTACGCAGGATCAGGTTCGAACGGTTGACCACATCGCGATTGAGCAGTTTGGCATTCCTGGTGTCGTGTTGATGGAAAATGCAGGTCGAGGTTGCGCAGAACTGTTGAACACACGATTGACCGCACAGCGGCCGCAACGGCCACAGCAGCCTGTTACGATTGTTGCCGGGAAAGGAAATAACGCCGGCGACGGGTTTGTCATCGCCCGCTTTCTGCATAATTGGAACATTCGAGTACGGATTCTGCTTTGTTCCTCCCCAGATCAATTATCCGGCGATGCGGCCATCAACTGGCAAATCGTGGAGAAAATGCGTTTCCCTTTCCTGTCGATCCACTCGCTGAAAGAACTGGAAGAAGGGGAAGGCGGTCACTGGTTGCAGGAATCATCCTGGATTGTCGATGCGTTATTGGGGACAGGCTTGAAGGGAGAAGTGCGGGAACCGGTTCGTTCCGTGATTGCCCGGATTAACAGGGTGCGAAACGGAGAGCAAAGCACGGGGACTCAAGTTTTGGCTGTCGATATTCCTTCTGGACTCCATTGCGATACCGGTGAAATCCTGGGAGAAGCGGTTGAAGCCGATCTGACTGCCACGTTTGTCGCATCAAAACCGGGCTTGTTGAAAGCCGAGGGGCCGGTGCACGCAGGAGAGATTCACGTCATCGACATTGGTGTTCCCCGCGCGGTGATTGAACAGGTACAAACCGAGTGAACACAGAATACTTCAACGCCGGACAGTTGGGCTACTGTCCGGGGCTGCCTCGCACGATCATGACCGCAGACATACAGATCAGCAGCGTCAAGGCAATTTTTCGGAATTGATCCGGTGAGATATGTCGAGTAATCCGGTCTCCCAGCCACCCCCCCATCAAGCCGAACGGGATCGAAGCGACTGCCAGAGTTGCCAACTCGGTTGTCATCAGACCGGCCATCACGATCCCGGCGCCCTTCAGGATGGTCAGCATCAGCAGGAAAAGAGTGACAAACGCCTTGAACTGTTTCGCGGACCAATTTTGTCTGGCAGCAAAAAGAATCACGGGAGGGCCGCCGATCGTAACCGCTCCCGTCATGAAACCGCTCGCCGCTCCTGCAACAGCCGCCCCGATCCGATTCCAGCTCATGCTCCCTTGCTGATTTCTTTTTTCCCTCAAGCCATCAACAGCAAGAATCAGGATGATCAACCCGGTTCCGCGCGTGAGCCAGTCAGCAGGAATGACGTGAAAAACATACAGGCCAACGGGTAACAGTAACGCAGAAAACAGGACACAGATTCCGAACAGCTTCCGATCCAGTTCCTGACGGTTCATCCAGGCTGCAAAAGCAATCGGAACAAACGCACTGAATGAAACAATCAGATTCGCCTCTTTGACCCCGAACGAAAAGGATAGAGCGGACAGGGCCACCAGCGCATAGCCGAACCCCATCGCGTTCTGCACAAAGGAGGAGAACAGGATCGAAAAGGCAAACGCCAACCAGAGTTGAGCAGTCATCTCCATATGCTAACGGACTCGAATCTAGCGAGGTTTACCTCGGCTCATAGGTTTTGTGAATGGATGCCGCGCCGCACTTGGGTGTGTAACGGTGACAATTGGTGAGGGAGTTGGACGGGGTTATCGCTTCTTTTTTATGCGAGGTGGACGCAACGGATAAACGTGAGACCGCTTGGCCCACCGATCCCAGCGGCTTGCCAGTTCCTGAACCAATTCCGGTTTTTCGTCGGCCAGGTTATGCATTTCTGTGCGGTCTTTCTCCATGTGATACAGTTCCCACGGCTGTTTGTATTTCGATACCAGTTTCCAGTGGCCAACGCGCACGGCACGGTTGCCCTCGTGTTCCCAGTAGATCGCTTCTCTCTTTAACGTTTTTTTGTTGAACGCCGGGCGTAAACTGAGTCCTTCCGGAGCAGGCACTTTTCTCCCTGAAACCTCAGCGGGATATCGGGCTCCGGCGAAATCGATACAACTGGCCATGATGTCGATCAGATGGCTCGGTTCTCTTTCGAGTTCCCCTTTCCGTTTGATGAAAGCGGGCCAATGAGCAATCAGCGGTGTCGAAATACCCCCTTCGTGAACCCAGTGTTTGTATTCACGAAACGGGGTGTTTGAAACATTGGCCCACGATTTCCCGTAAGCGATAAAAGTATCTGCACTTCCGGGCATGATTCCCGGTCCCATGACAACCGGATAACCATCCCGCGTTTGTTTGGGGATCATGTCCCGCTGTAGCATTTCGGGAGGAAGTGGTTGGAAGATTGCCTGGGCGGGCCGTTTCCTGAATTTACCACGTGGTCTGCGTCCCAACAGTTCTGCACACCCGCCGTTATCCTGCATAAACAGAATCAGCGTATTCTCCAGTTCGCCACTTTCTTCGAGTGAATTGACAATCTTTCCGATTCCCTGATCCATGCGATCAATCATCGCCGCATAAACTTCCATGCAGCGCAGTTCCCATTTTCGGTCTTTCACCTTCTCCCAATCTCCAGCTTGTGGCGAAAGTTCCCAACGGGAATCGATCAAACCCAATTTGATCAAACGCTTCAGCCGCTCCTCCCGCAGTTTTGTGTATCCGGCATCGAAGCGGCCTCGATATTTTTCGATATCCTCCTGCAGCGCGTGCATCGGCCAGTGTGCCGCGGTGTAGGCAACATACAGAAAGAAGGGGGCACGATTCCGTTTTGAAGCATGATGTTCCCGGATAAATCGAGCCGCCTGATCGCTGATGGCATCGGTATAGTAGTATTGCTTGGGCTGATACTGTGGATCGGCGAAGGGAGAAATCTGCGTGTTGTCGCGTGTCAGGGTGTTGGGATCGTAAAAGCTTCCCGCGCCGTGAATCGTACCATAAAATCGATCAAAACCGCGTTGCAGCGGCCAGTTATCCTTCGGCCCGTCCGGTGCGGTCGATTTGGTAACGTGCCACTTCCCCGCCATGAATGTCGCGTATCCGGCTGTTCTTAATACTTCTGCAATCGTCAAGGAGTCGTGATTCAAATCTCCACGATATCCGGCGAACCCCCGATCCTCCATCATATGCCCGACACCCGCCTGGTGCGGGTAAAGTCCCGTCAGCAGGCAGGCACGTGTCGGACAGCATCGACCGGTATTGTAGAACTGTGTGAATCGCAATCCGTTTGCCGCCAGTCGATCGAGATTCGGTGTTTCCGCCTCACCACCAAAACACCCGATATCTGAAAACCCCATGTCATCACTGAGAATGACAACGATATTCGGACGCTCCGCACTGTAAGACGCAGAAATGAAAAACATGGAAATTGCGAAGAAAGAAACAATGCAGAAAATGGCAGGCAGGACACCAGCAGGAAAAAAGCGTTCTTTCGGGAAACGGAACATGAAAATTCTCCATTCAATTCTGACGCGATGCGAACAGCAAGGATGGCACCAGTAGAACAGTTCTCGTTCATAATGTCGAGTAACCTTGCCGAGATGCCTTTTGTTAATCTGCATCCAATGATATTCTGAATCGGAATAATAGATAAAAAATGGGGGAAACTGGAAACAACAGCTTAGCCAGTGACTGTATTTACCCCTGTGTTGTCGCTTTGTCAGAATTTAGTTCAGGAACCAAACATGATGAAAAGTGGATTGTTGCTGGCCGGTTGTTTTTTTCTTCTTTGCAGTTCAGTCGCTTTTCCGCTGCGGGCGGCCAATCGGCCTGGAGCCAATCAGCCGAATATTGTCTGGCTGATTTCCGAAGACAACTCGATGCACTATCTCAAACTGTTCGACGAACATGGGGCGGTAACACCTGCGATTGCGGAAATGGCCGAACACGGCCTGATTTTTGATCACGCCTTTTCCAATAGTCCGGTTTGTTCGGTGGCCCGCACGACACTTATTACCGGTTGCTACGCCCCGCGTATCGGAACGCAATTCCATCGAAAATACAAAGCGGTACCGCTTCCCCGTGGGCTGGAAATGTTTCCCGTCTATTTGAGACAGGCCGGCTATCACACAACCAACAATGTCAAAACCGA
>JALWSL010000516.1 GCA_027080405.1 Planctomycetaceae bacterium | reverse complement strand
GATCACGTCATTCTGTGCGTGGGCTCGCACAGTTCTTTCTTCACACCACCATGCAGTAGAGAGAGCCAGAAACGGAATCGCAGGATGTCCAGGAGCAAACTCTGCACAATCCCCCACTGTTCAACCTGAATAACCAGGTCAGTCCTTCGGAAAAGTCCGGCAGTCCCAATGCCTTCCATTCCGGTTGAACAACTTTCTCCATTTCTGTCAGGAGCGTCCGGCTCGCACTGCGTGCGTCCAAGCGTCATCCCCCCTACCTCATGACGGTCTTTCAAAAAGATACGATCGCTTCCCTGCAATCGCCTGAAACCAACTCTCAATCAGTTGACTGCGTCACCGCCCCACAAACTCGTCACAAGAACTAACAGGTAACTCTCTCGACTCATTCGTGGAACAGACTGATCCAGACTGATTCCAGCCGTCTAAACTATTCATTCGGTTTTTCTGGCACCTCTTCTTGAATCTGAACCCGAAATGAATGCAATACCAACCTGAAGAATTCGAATCAGCCCCTCAGATCCTACACAAGGCCATGCTGGGGAGTGGCTGTAACTCTTTGATTGACAAGAAGATACGCAGTACGCCTTGGGGCGGAACCGCACTTTTGGCAAAGTCAAATTTTCTTGTAAAAATTGCTTTTTTCGCGTCAATAAATCCGGAAAATCAGGGAACAGAAGATCAAGCGGACAGATTTTGGGTCTCGGGCAAGCTGGGCGAGCATCCAAACTGCGAAAAAGTTGAGCGGGATGATCGGGAAATTCGATACGATCGTTATTCTTCCCCGCTGAGCGTTGCGAGATGATCTTCAGCAGAAAGTTCGTACGCCAATGATGCCACAGGTGAACTAGCCTTGAGTGACTGGCAAAATGGGAGAAAGCCATTTGGCGCGGAAATTATTTTCTGTCCCGATCCGCTCCGATTGTTCAGGAACCTGTCATCATGCTTTACGAGCTCAAAATGAAAGCGGCCTATTATACCGATTTTTATCGCGATTATGCGCTGCGCTGGTGGGGCAATGTTGGCCCTACGGAATACGGGACGCTGTTGATCGGATCGCTGATTCTGGGATACTACCTCCTGAAATCGGCTAACCGAAAATAGCATCCGGTACTTTCAATCTGTCGCAACCTTTCCGTCGCACCGTTTTGTTGGCTCTGGTCAGGTTCGAGTTATCGTCGAGCAACATTTCCTGCCGGGTAAAGACCAGTTCAGCCTGGTTTCCATAATGGCGCGGGGTTTTGGGGATCATCGGTGATACGTGCAATCTGGAACAGCAAATCGGAGAGGCGATTCAGATAAATCGTCATTGACGCTGCGATCGGTTCTGTTTCCGCCAGTCTGAACAGATCACGCTCTGCCCGCCGGCAAACGGATCTCGCCAGGTGCAACGTGGCAGTACAGAGCGAACCGCCCGGCAAGATGAAGCTGCTTAAAGCGGGTAACTGTTGATGCAGTTCTTTCAACCAGTCATCAAGCTGTCGCACACGTTCTTCTTTGAATCGTGGCGTCCTCTTGTTCGCAACATCATTCTGCAAAGGAATCGAAATATCCGCCCCCAAATCGAACAGATCGTTTTGAATCTGTCTCACCCAGGAGAAATAAGGTTCACAAACACCTTGTGCACAGCAGAGCCCCAGCATCGAATTCAGTTCATCAATCGAGCCGAGGGCTTCAATCCGCAAATCGGTTTTGGAAACTTCTGTTCCATCACCGAGCCGCGTTCGTCCCGCATCACCTGTTTTTGTGGTGATTGAATCGAGGTACACCATGTTACTGTTGTCCCTGCACTTCGTTTCTGCCCGCTGTTTAATGGCTTGACGACGTTTTTTTGATGATGCCCTGTTTAATGGCGGAAGTGTCTTCTGCCGGTGAAGATCATGGTCATGCCATGTTCGTTGGCGGCTTGAATGACCTCGTCATCCTTGCGGGAGCCACCTGGTTGAATCGCTGCAACGATCCCGGCTGCGGCTGCCTGATCGATTCCATCTCGAAACGGGAAGAACGCATCGGAAGCGACAACGCCTCCCCGACAGCGACCGTCCGATTTTTTGGCTGCGATTTCCGCTGAATCGAGCCGACTCATTTGTCCGGCTCCCACGCCGGTCACCATTCCGTCTTTGGCGAAAACGATCGCGTTCGATTTCACATGTTTGCAAACGAGCCAGGCAAAACGCAAGTCAATCATTTCCTGCTCACTTGGTTGCCTGTCCGTCACCACTTTCCAGTCTTCTTCGGGATCGGGCAGGGTATCGCTGTCCTGCACCAGCAGGCCGCCCGAGACTCTGCGGTAATCGAATCCCTTTCGGTCTGCCGCACTCGGAATGGCACATTGCATCAGGCGGACATTCTTCTTCCACTTGGGAACGGTCGTAAAAATTTTGAATGCTTCTTCATCGAACCCGGGAGCAATCACGGCTTCAATAAACCGTCCCGGTTCACACATTTTCTCGGCGGTTTCAGCATCCACCACCCGATTGATACCGATGATCGAGCCGAACGCGGAAACCGGATCACCCGCATACGCATTCAAAAACGCAGTCGCCAGATTTTCATGAATCGCGCAACCGCACGGATTGTTATGTTTATTGATCGAAACGGCTGGAGCATCGAACTCCGAAACCAGATTGAAAGCCGCATCCAGATCAAGCAGGTTGTTATAGGAAAGTTCCTTTCCATTAAGCTGTTTGGCTCGGGCAACTGTTGCAGAAGCGGCATTTTCTTCCACATAAAAAGCGGCCCGTTGGTGCGGATTTTCGCCATATCGAAGCGTTGCTTTTTTCTGGAAAGAGAGTTTCAGCGAATCAGACCAGTCATCTTCCGTTGCATCAGCCTGTTCGGCAGACTCGTTCTCCGCTTTGATTTTGTTGAAATACTCAGCGATAGCGGCATCATATTTAGCTGTTTTCGTGAAGGCGGCCAGGGCCAGATTCCGTCGGAAAGTTTCGTCGTAATGGCCCTCTTTCAGGGCAGCCAGAACGGTATCGTACTGGCTGGGGTCGGTAATCACGCCAACATACTTATGATTTTTCGAAGCCGAGCGGATCATGCTGGGCCCGCCGATGTCGATATTTTCGATGGCCTGCTCAATCGTCACATCGGGCTTGGCAACCGTCTCTTCAAAAGGGTACAGATTGCAGATGACAAACTGAAACGGAATGATGCCATGCTCTTCGAGAGCGGCGGCATCGGAAGGCAGATCGGGACGGCCCAGCAGTGCGCCATGCACTTTCGGGTGCAGCGTTTTTACGCGTCCATCCATTATTTCCGGAAAGTGCGTGTATTCGGAAATATCGATGACTGTCAATCCGGCTTCCTGCAGGTGTTTGCGTGTTCCGCCGGTAGAAACAATTTCGTAACCGAGTAACGCCAATTCACTGACAAAAGGAACCAGGCCAGTTTTATCACTGACACTGACGAGAATTCTTTTTTGGATTGCGGTCATCTTGTCTGCTCGATCAATTCATTCTATCACAACTGGTTTGCCCGGTTGTGAAGGGGAGGAGTGAGGATCATAAAAACCAGGCGGCATCTTAAGCGAACTTCCCTCTGAAAAAAAGCGTAGCCAGAAGCAACCGCAAAACCGCGGGGCGTGTTGTACAGAGCGGGTCGCCTTTTCACCGGCAATCAGGAAGATTCCGTCGCCAGCCGGTAAAGCCGTCCACAAAAAACGACCCGTCATTCACTCGCTCGAAATTCAAACGGCGAACCGGGTCTTCAGGAACCATTGGCATTGCCGATACTCAAGGATTGACAGCTTTCAGGCTGACGTCATCAATCGCCACTTTCCCGGCTGCGTTGTTGAGACCGATTTGGACGATCGCTTCCCGGGCGTTGACAGGCACGGCGACGATTGTATCAAGATGTCGCCACTGTTCACTGGTCTCCCAGTGACCGATACGCTGCGAGGTCAACGGTCGTCTTTTCGCGTCGTAATAGAAAATGAGAAAGCCGGGACGTTCCCCGTGTGGCCCACGCTTCCAATCGGAGAGTTTGACGTCGAGCCCGACACGGATCCTTTTCACTTTTGTGCCATCAATCGCGAATCCTTGAGCCATGTGCGACGTCCTGCCCGGTTGATCATTTTCAAACAGAAGAAAATAGTCTCCGTCCGGAGCGTCTCCCTTGATGCGCGTGACACGTCTTTGATAGTGCCAGCCGTCAAACAGGCCATCATTGTTTTCGTCTTCCTCAAAGCTGCCATTGACCAGATGCGGGTGGGCCGGATCCGGTTTCACCTGACGCAATCGCTCGGACTGTCCGGTCATCGGCACAAACAGTGTCGGTTCCAGTTTTTCAAATTCCAGTTTTCCCGCTTTCTTCCGAAACAGATAGAAAACCTGCTGGTAACGCTCGCCAAGCGGGATAATCATTCTACCGCCCTCCTTCAGTTGTTCGATCAACGGATGGGGGACTTTTTCAGGCGAGCATGTTACGATGATTTTGTCGAAGGGAGCTTCTTCAGGCCAACCTTTGAAGCCGTCTCCAATTCTGGTGTGGACGTTTTTGTAGCCGAGGCGTTTCAATGTTGCCCGGGCCCGCTTGCCCAGTGCTTCGACAATTTCAATGGTGAAAACATCCTTCACCAACGGGGAGAGGACAGCAGACTGATACCCGCTCCCGGTTCCGATTTCCAGAACCTTGTCTGTCGGTTGCGGATCGAGAAGTTGTGTCATGTAGGCAACAATAAACGGCGGCGAGATCGTCTGGTTATGACCAATCGAAAGGGCCTGATCATAATAGGCCAGCGGCCAACTCGATGACGGAACGAACATGTGTCGTTTTGTCTGGCGCATCGATTGCAACACCCGCTGATTCGTAATGCCTTCCTTTTCGATGTACTCTTTCACCATTGCCAACCGTCTCTGTTCAAAAGGGTCGGCTGCCTCGGCTTGCCGGTTCATTGCAGCGAAGAACAGCCCCGTCACGACCATGAACATGCAACACCGTTTCAACTTGCCGTGCCGTTTCAACATGCAGCATCGTCTCGAATTGCCACATCGTTCGCGTCCAGTCATTTTCAACCTCTTGTACTTGTACGACCTCTTGAGGACTCCGGTATTCGAACTGTCGGGATTTCATCGTAATGCATACAATGCTCGTTCCATTATCAAGCAGTATCAAACAGCATCAAGCAGCACAAAACAGCTTTTATCAGATCGGACCTGACAATGACACAGCAATTTGAAGAAAATGAAAACCGCAAACCACAGCCGGCAGTTCCCGGGAAATCGACCGATTACAGGTATTTGCAGCCGGATCAGATTTTTGCGACCATCAAGCTGCTGGAAAGACGGATTGAAGAACGTTTCCCTCAAGCCGGATTGGCTTCTGTCTGTCGGGAATTACTCGAGATATCACGAATCTCGCGGGAAACGACACTCGCCATTTCCCGCCCGATGTGGGGCCTGCGCGTCTTTGTCTATTTGAGCATCTTCGCCATTCTGGCCGTCTCTATTCTTGTTATTCGAGAGACCCAGTGGAACATGGCAGAATTCGCTCTTACCGATGTGATCACACTCTCCGAAGCTCTTTTCAACGATATTATCCTGATCGGTGCCGCCATTCTGTCCCTGTTTACAATTGAAACCCGAGTGAAAAGGCATCGCACCTCAACCGCGATCCACCGCCTCCGCTCTCTTGCGCATCTCGTCGATGTGCACCAGTTGACCAAAGATCCGGAACAGTTTACTTCCCCCGGCCAGTACAGCGAGACCGCTTCTTCCCCGGATCGATCCTACACCCGCTTCGAACTGAGCCGATATCTCGACTACTCCTCTGAAATGCTTGCCCTGATTGGAAAAGTGGGAGCGATGTACATCGAATATTTCCCGGATACCGAAGCGGTCAGTTCCGTCAACGAACTGGAATCTCTGACCACAGGGCTGTCGCAAAAAATCTGGCAGAAGATAATGATTCTCAATACCGAAACGGCTGGGGCCGCCGAAAAATAGCTCCCGAGTTGAAAGGTATTCTTTTTCATCTCTGTTGTAATTGACTCGGGTTCGTGGCGATCGGGTGGATTGGCAGCGATTAGATGTGATCGCTGATTCCCGAACACCGGCAATGCACCGGCAAGACAAAAGAACTGCCCAATGAGGAATTGACCGGCGAAACGGTAGCTGCCGAAGAAGAAGTTTCCCTCGAGCCCGACCCTTGTCATCCGGGTATTATTATTGCTTTTCCGGACAGATGTTCGGAAAGATTGCCGGAGCGTGATGGCTGTCTCGCGTTACGCTGCACCTGACAGGCGTGAGTTGTATCTTGTTTCATGCATAAAGGTTACGTCACTCTTGCTGTTTGTGGATATTCGTTGGCTGTTCGCAAATTTCTGACACCCTCTGATTCCGTCGAATCCCCTGATCCGGCTCACTTCGAAGTGCATATTGCCCCGTTCCTGTCAATACGTTAGTATTATCGGTGAAAGATGGGAGGATCAGGGAAGATAATGGTGGTTCGGCGTTCAGGCTTTTAGCAGCTTTGGCCGTGGGAGCGGGCTCGTGCAAGCGGGGTTGCTCCGCTCGGAAGCGTTCCTGGCTTTCAACTCGACATGCCGTCACTATGCGACGTCGTCACCGTGTGATTATGGAGAGTCCTGTTTCGATTCCTTTCCCTCCGTTGATCTTGTCAGAGTTATTATGTCATCTCAAAAACAAAGCACTTGGGAATCGCTCATGAAGTCACCAACTTTTCGCCGCATCGCCGCACTGTCCCTTTTGGGTGTTTGTCTGGTCGTGACAACAATCGGTGCTCAGCAGTTCAACACCAATCTCAGCAACGATGGCAAAACAGCGCGTCTGGTTTGCAAAATGATCGAACGGTATCACATCGGGCATTCCCATGTGAACGACGAAATTTCATCCCGTCTGTTCGATCGTTTCATCAAGGATCTCGACCCGAACAAGCTTTATTTTATCGAGTCCGACATCAAAAAATTGAACGTGATGCGGAAAAGGCTTGATGACGAATTGAAAAACGGCAATGTGAAATTCGCGCAGGATGTTTTCGGCTTGTATCTGAAGGCGATGGCCAGACAGACCGCATTGGCTCAAAAGCTGATCGACCAGAAACACGATTTTACCATCGATGAAGAAATGGTGACTGACGCCGACGACCTGCCCTGGGCGAAAACCCGGGACGAGCTGGATGAGCGATGGCGAAAGCGGATCAAATACGAATTGCTCGACCTGAAACTGGAAGAACATGGAGAGAACCTGGATGAAGCCCGCGAGAAACTGCACCGGCGCTATCGGACGATCTCCAGCAACCTGCGTTTGACCGATGAGCATGAAATTACGGAAATGTATCTGACGGCTCTGGCCCGCTGCTTTGATCCGCACTCCAGTTACATGTCTCCCAGGACACTCGAAGATTTCCAGATCAATATGCGGCTTTCTCTGGACGGGATCGGTGCCCAGCTTCGCTATGACGACGGTTACACGGTCGTTGCGGAAATCGTTCCCGGCGGTGCAGCTGATACCGATGGACGTCTTGAACCGGGCGATAAAATTGTTGCGGTGGCTCAGGAAACGGGCGACTTCGTGGATATTATCGAAATGAAGCTGAAAAATGTCGTTCAACTGATTCGCGGGAAAAGAGGGACGACCGTTCGGTTGAAAGTAAAAAAAGCGGATAGTGGCGATGTAGAAACCTACGCCATGGTTCGCCAGAAAATTGAACTGAAACAGTCGGAAGTCAAGGGAGAAATCATCAATGGTCTGGAAGCGGGAGTCCAGCAGCGGATCGGACGGCCGATGAAAGTCGGTGTCATCAAAATTCCTTCCTTCTATCGGGATTTTGAGGGAGCCCAACGCGGGGCGGCTGACTTCAAAAGTACCGAAAAGGATGTCCGCAAGGTGCTGGCTGATTTCGAAGCCCGGGGGGGAGTCGACGCTGTCGTAATCGACCTGCGAAACAATGGCGGCGGTGCATTGAGCGAAGCGATCGGCGTTTCCGGCCTGTTCATCAAAACCGGGCCGGTTGTGCAGGTGAAGGAACTCGATGGGACAATCCGTTCCCATCGCGACGAAAACCCGGATGTCGCATACGCCGGGCCGTTGGTTGTGATTTGCAACCGTCTTTCCGCTTCCGCTTCAGAAATTTTTGCCGGTGTCATCAAGGATTACCACCGAGGCATCATCGTGGGCGATACAACAACGCACGGCAAGGGAACGGTTCAGAATGTGATGCCGGTTTCCGATCCCGATGTCCGTATCAGGCTGTTCCGCAGTAATGCGGATTTGGGAGCGTTGAAATTGACCATTCAGCAGTTCTACCGTGTCAATGGCGACAGCACCCAGAATCGGGGAGTCCGTTCGGATATTGTTCTGCCCTCTCGTCTCGATCATATGGATTTGGGCGAATCGTTCCTGGATAACGCGTTGCCGTTTGACAGCATTCCCGAAGCCGACAATGTTTATAATGTCGCGATGACAAGTAGACCGGTCATCAATCGACTCAAACGGGAAAGCGAAAAGAGGGTTGCCGCCAGTGATGACTTCAAGAAAGTGAAAAAGCAGATCGAACGCTACGTGAAACGGAAAAACCGCAAAACGGTCAGCCTGAATGAGAAAGTTCTCGGAAAACAGCGGGAGATTGAAGAGGACGAACTGGAAGAACTCTTCCCCGAGCTGAAAAAAGAGAAAGATCAGGATAAAAAAGGGAAAAAGAAGAAAGAGGAAAAGGAAATTTTCCCCAAAGGTTTCTATAACGACGAGATTCTGCATATCACGGGCGACTACGCCACCGTTCTCAAACAGGCGAAAGTTGTCCAGGGAAGATGATTGATATCTTGCCGTTGCATCCAGCGCAGCCTCTTTTCAGGGGCTGCGTTTGTTTTTGTGGCTGCGTCTGTTTTTGAATTGTCCTTCTGAGATGACCTTGCCGGAATCACTCGAAAAGAATCACTCACGTTAATGCCCGCTGTGATAGAAGTTTCCAACCTTTCAAAGCAATACCGTGTTTATCGCAAACATGAGGGATTGATTGCTTCGGTGCGCAATCTGTTCCATCGCGAATTCACGGAAGTCGATGCCGTGAACCGGGTCAGCTTCAAAATCGAAGAAGGAGAAATTGTTGGCTTTCTGGGGCCAAACGGGGCCGGAAAAACAACAACACTGAAACTGCTTTCCGGTTTGATCTACCCCACCTCGGGTCAGGCAACCGTGTTGGGGCATATTCCCTGGAAAAGGGAGAACGCCTATCGCAGGAACTTTTCCCTTGTGATGGGCCAGAAGAACCAGCTTTGGTGGGACATCCCGGCTCAGGAATCGTTTCGGTTGCATCAGGCCATCTACAAAATACCGGATCGCGAGTTTGAACAGCGGCTGGACGAACTGGTTTCACTTCTGGAAGTTGCCAGGCTGATCCGGCAGCCGGTGCGCGAACTCTCCCTCGGAGAACGGATGCGGATGGAGTTGATCGCCTCCCTGCTGCACAATCCTCGCGTCCTGTTTCTGGATGAACCAACGATCGGGCTGGATGTCGTCAGTCAGAAGCGGGTTCAGGATTTTCTGAAACATTATCAGCAACAGCAGAAAATTACCGTCGTGCTGACGAGCCACTACATGAAAGATGTCGAATCACTCTGCAAACGCGTCATCATCATTAATGATGGCGTCATCCGACACGATGGCCGTTTAAGCGAGATTGTCGACCGCTTCAGCACGCATAAGGTCATCTCTCTCGTTTTCCACCAGGACGACGTTCCTCACGATCTTCAGAAATACGGTCAAGTTCTTGAAGTGGATCTTCCCGCCGTCAAGTTGGGAGTCGAGCGGGATCAGGTTTCCGCTGTGCTTGGCTCACTGCTTTCCAACCATCAGGTGGATGACCTGACCGTTCACGATCGACCGCTGGAAGATGTCTTTGCCGAACTGTTTGATGACCGGAAAAGTAACGACCGGGAAAGTGACGACCGGAACTGATCGGCCATAACTTCCGTTTCGGCGAGTTTTCCTTTTCACTCCGCTCTTTCCTGAATGGATCGGGCATCTGTTGCCTTTCCGTCGAGTTGCCTTGTCCATTGCCCGGCAATAAACAGTATCGCGGTTCCGGAAATCTGAATCAGAAAGCGGTGACTGGAACCGCCGATATGTTCTTCGATCGGAGTGGGAGCGATCAGTCCTGCAAGAATCAGTGCGGAAATTGCTCCCAGGATATCAAGCAACAGAAACAGTTGTTGCGGTTTGAAGGCTCGCAATGGAAAGGCGACAAAGGAAATAACGACTCCCCACCATTGCAACCCCCACTGCGATGCTTCGAGAAACATCCGCTGCACCAGATGCCGAACCGCCCACTGCAACGATGTGCCGCTCTGTGCCAAAGTCGAAAGTCGCATTCTACTGAAATAGGTCATTTCCATTGTCGAGGGGAGTGTTGTTCGATAATAAAACCAGGGAAGCAGAATCACCACCGTCACAAACAGAAACTGGAAAACGGCTGTTCCTGTGGAGAACAGTCGACCCCGGAATGATAGCCCCGTCACAATCAACAGGGCGATCAGATCAACAAGAAACAGGGCGATTCCTTCATCTTTGGTAAACGCAGCGAGTCCGGTTGCAATTCCTGCGATGACAAGAGTCGTTCCCGAGCGAGCCGTCGAAACTGTTCCTTCCCGACGCGTCTTGTTCCATGTCGTTAAAAAATTCCACAAATAAAGAATGGCGACCAGGTGGAAACAGGCAACGGGAGCATCGGCTTGTGCCGAAATGAATCCGTACTCCCAGGGAACCATGGCAGGGACGGTAGCGAGCATGAGCGTAAAAATCGATGCCAGGAACGACGGAACGCCCGTGCGGATCAGTACGCCGTAAAATGTCAAAATCATACCGAAGTACAAAAGAGGAGGCATCACTTTGCTCCAGCGATCGTTTACCTCCCCCAGCAGGAAATAGAGGTGGGCTTCGTTAAGCGGTATCAGAAGCGGGTACTTCGGATGATACTGCACGAAATACGGATCGTGCAAAGATTCGCTCTGGATCGTCCTGTCCTGAAAAATGACGATGGCCTTCAAGCCGAAGATCGCCCGTTCATCCCAAAAACGCTGAGGCGTCATAATCGTTTCCAGCACGGTTGTCGCGACCAGCAGCAACAGAATTCCCCAACAGAACTGGTTCATTCGATTTGTCCCGGAGACTTCTCCTTGCTCTTCTCCCTCCTTTTTCGTGAACAGGGGGCGGTAATGCACATACACGGTTCGACTACCTGCAAGCCATCCCGTTACTGTCCAGAAATAGGCCAGAGACGAACTGAACGGCAACCCGATCAACCCCCAGAGAAAGTAGAAGATGGCCGTCATTCCAAAGCCCAGAACAAGCCCCAGCCCAAAAACTTCCGCTCTGGTTTCCCCTGTTGATACCTTCCCTGTTGATCCCCCTTCTGTTGATATCGAGCGAAGTAGCACGTGGGCCAGAGAAACTCCCGCTCCCCAGATTCCGAGGACACCTGCCACAATCAGAAACAGATTGAACATCGATTTCCCCCCGGGGTTCTTTTTGCAGCAGCTTGTCGATAATCACCCATTCTGCCAGAAAGGGGCACGCGGTTTCGTCTGGTGGAAATTGGCCATTGGAAGAACATGAACAACAATCAAATTCATTTCGAGGAGTGATGCCCGGAAGCGTACCTGCGTAGTCGAACGTTATACGTTGGCTCGTAAGCCGGACCGTAACGTCGCCGCTGAAACTGTATCCAGAAAGGGTCTGACTGAAATTCATCCTTTTTCAGGTAACGTTTCCCTTCAAAGTATTCCAGAATGTAGTCTGGCGATATCTCCGCAACCGTTTTCCCGTCGAGGTCTTCAAACCGATAGGCAGCCAGTTGACGTTCCTGATTCGCTTTGGGGATGACGAATTCACTTTCCGGATGAATCACGTGGAATAATCGGCGGGGAAGCAGATAATACGAAAGAAAAAACAGCTTTTGATCGCTCAGAACAAGAATCCGGGAATCTTCTTCGGTCATCTCCTGCAGGTAGCGGATCACATCCCGATTCGCATCGCTGATGTTCGGCATGATTTCCGGACCAGCACTGAAATGGTACCACGGCCAATCCTCAATTCGCTGCCACAGACCGTCTGCAAAATGGAACAGGCCCAGGCCAAACCAACTCAACAGAAAAAGACGGAACAGAACAGTTCGCTTCAGCTCGATTTTCCCTTTGTATTCCACGACTGTCTGTTCATAAGCGGTCTTGCCACACTGAAACAGGAATTTCTCCACACTCTCATTGAAATAGACTCCAGCCACCAGGAGCAGCATGATCGCAGGAACAAGGATTCGCAGGCAAAACCAGAACGCGAACGCCTGTTCGAAAGCCGCGTATTGTGCATAACGATCGGCACTGGCCCGCTGCATCATCCAGGATTGGACAACGGGCGTCGGGATGACCCAGACAAAAAATGTCGCCACCGCACAAAGTACCACAAGCAGCATCAGGATCATTCGTAGCATGGGTGATGACATTCAGTCGGTTACCTGCGCTCTGTTGCTGTTACTGTTAGTTGAATTCCCGGGAAGACCGCTGTCTCGAAATTGTTCGATCGCTTCGTGACGGCACATGGCGTGACCGCGTACCGCTTCCGTGTATCGCACCGGCAGAAAATACCGGAGACAATACAGGGGACAGTACACTGCGGAGCCACCATACGGCAGGGCTACCATACATAGAAAAAAAGCCCCGATCAAACGAGATGCTTGAACGGGGCCTCTTCAGGAGGACCAGGCATCAAAGACCCGGTATTTCGAGTTTTTCCTCGACGGCGATTTTTTTCAGTTTCGCCAGCGCCCGCGATTCGATCTGACGGATCCTTTCCTTTGTCACACCGAACCGCGTTCCAACCTTTTCCAAAGTTTCCGGTTCGCTGCCGGAGTTCAAACCAAACCGATGCAGAATGATATCCCGCTCTCTCGGATCAAGTTGACCAAGAATACTCATGATCGCCGTGTGCTGGGATTGCTGATTCAGCTCCTGCTGAAACGGGTTCTCCCGCTGATCCGTCGATTGTGTGAACAGTTCATCATGCCCGGTACGATAACGATCCAGCTGTTTCATTTCGTTTGGAATTGAACGGGCGTAGTTCTTCATGATGGCCCAACTGGCGTACGTCGAGAACTTGTTCCCCTGCGAATAGTCGAACTTCTCGATCGCTCTGATCAATGACATGTTTCCATCGCTGACCATCTCGAAAAAGTTCGCTTGTGGCTTGAAGTGCCTTTTCGCAATCGAAACAACCAAACGGAGATTGCTGCGGATCAGAAAGTTCTTGACCGCGACACTTTCGCGAATCAGCTCTTCGATCTCCTTCATCAACCTGGCCGAAGGACGGGCAGGATCCAGCTTTTCACGCAATTGGGAGGCTTTGAACTTCAAATAGTTCATCTTGCGGAAGTAGTACCCTTCCTCTTCGCGGGTCAGCAAAGGGAGTTCATACAGGCTGGCCAGATACGCCGGCAAGCCGGGCGGAATCTGGGGCTTGTGATGTTTACGGTCAACTTCCGGGGCAGGCCCAAGAATGACCTTCTCCATGCCCGGACGGTGAAATTCTTCGCTATCGATGTAGTCAAGCGAAACATCCATGATTTTTTCTGCACGCACCTCGTTAATGATGCGGTGAATACTGGATTGCGTTCTGCAATACTGGCGGGCCAGTTCGGCTACACTGGTTCCACGCTGATGCTTGTGCCAGATCTCACGACGTTTTTCGTCTGTCAGTGGGCCGCGCGCATTGGGGAACACCGCCGCATCGGGATAGTCCCGATCATGGTTTTTCAATGTGTATCGAATCGTTTCCACGGATCGCCCTACCTCTGCAGAAAGTTTCTTGCTGATTTCCGAAAGACACGCTCCCTGGGCGGCAAGTTCCCTCGCCTGATCAATAATTTTCAATCGCTCGTGAGCGGTCAGTTGCGTGAAGCGGCTGCTTCGCCTGACTTCATCCGCATTCCGTTCGACAAAGCGATCGACGCTCGATTTCAGGAAAACAATGCGTTTGCGCGAACCGAGCTTCATTTTCCGACCGACCAGCCCTCTGGCTCGCCAACGATCGACAGTCTTGGTCGAGACTTTGAAACGCTCACTTAAATCGTCCACCGTCAACAAATCTTCCGAAACATCCCCGGCCGATAAATCGGCGCTCTCCGAAAGATCCTCAACGAACTTGCAGAGATCGTGAACCGCATCACGCCCCTCGATCATCAAATCGGGGTACGTGGTCGCTTCGTAATCGGTAATCTGTCGGAACAGTTCGGGATATCGATAGGTTTCCGAAGGATTCAACCGGGATAACAGATCTTCCGCTCGCTGGATCTGCTCCATCTTGACATGGCGAGGTGCGTACCGAACCTGCTGTTCCTTGAGCTGCCTCAATGCTGGATTGTGGTAACGTCCCATCTTCTTTTTCTCCTGGCTGGACACCAACCCCCCTCCTGAAGTTCTCCAAAGAGATCGAATCCACCCGTCCTGAGCAAATAGATAAAAAACGGCAAAAATGGCCTGCAATCACATGCAGACCCGTTTCTTCCCTTACTACGCTTCTTGGATTGCAAATGGTTGAAAAAAGTTCGCATGCGAACAAATATTTTTGGAAATAATTACAATCTCTTCACTTGATTATGTCACAACTCTATAAATATAAAATAGATACGTCTGTTTGAACACATGGGATTTATTTTTCCTGTTTCTGAGTTTCTTTCTGGTTATAACAGTAAAAGTGGCCAGAAAATGTTCATAAGTTCACTTTTCTCGAGGCCTTGACTCGAAATCTGGGCCTTGTTTTGAAACGCCGTGTCAAGCTCTTTCCGATGTTCGGTAAACCTTCGATAAACGCTCTCTGATTAAACGCTTGCCGATCGGCGGTGGTTTTCGTTGATTTGGCTTTGTTTGGCAGTATCAAGAAAAAAGTCCTCGTGCATCCTGGGGCTGTCTTGCGCGACGGTGGGTCTTGTGTCATGTGTGTCATGTGCCCCCTTGCGTGACAGGTTTCAAAAAAATGGTCTTTGCAAAAAATACCAAATTTGCTATCTAACGGCTTACCGAGGATTTCTTCGCCAGGTAGAGTTCGGTTCTTCACCATCTATTGTTGATGGGGCGGGGGTTTTCGGCGCGATACAACCCTGTTTTTTTCGATCTTCGGGAAGGGAATCCCATGCAAGGCGCAGGCTGGAAGCTGACAGCATTGGCGGCGTGTTTAGCCGTCGGATTTGTGGTTCTGATGCAGGTTCAAAAAAGCCTGGATCAACCGCAGGTAAGCCAACAATCAAATCAGGAAGAAGATCCAGCTACTCTCTCGAAGCAGGAACAAGCCAACTCGGCGATCGAACAGGAACTGGCCGAAAGAGTGGTTCCGGTCGTCTCAGCCGGTTCCCCTGTGCAGGCCAGGAACACGCCTCCCGCTCAAAAAACAACCGGGGGCGAGCATCCAGCCCAAGCAGATAGAGCGTCGGCTTTCGAGCCCCAGCCTTTCAGGCCGATTGCAGAAAAGAAACCGGTCGAATCAGTAGAAAAGAGGGATCCCTTTGCGGTCGTTGAAAAACGGACTCCGCCCGGTACTCTCAATCCACCGGGTACGGAAAAACCGATCACGACAGCTTCAAATTCTTCTCAACCAGTTGACCCCTTCGCCGCCTTTGTTCCAAAGGTTGAACAACAGATTGAAAAGAAGAAAAAGCAATTGGATGACCTGACGCACAAGGCAGGTCAAGCCGCTGAAGAGAAGGCTTCCAAAGTTGAACAGGAACTGGATCAGTGGGAAAGCGGGATCGCCCAGGCATCGCACGATGTCAGGGAAAAGGCGATTGAAAAAGTGAAACAGGTCGCCGGTCTGTTTCCCGATCCCCCTGCTACTGGCAATGCGGGAACCGCTACTGATAACGTGGTGAAAGGTGGAGTGGTTCCAGCTTCCGGAGAAAAGAAAAGTCATTCGCAGGAACTGATTGAACTGACGCAAAACCTGACGCCCAAATTTCCCGCTCCGAAGAAGAAATCGGCGACTTCCGGATTCCCTGCCCTCACTCCTCCACAAAGTTCCCGGAGTTCCAGAGAGAAGCCAGCCGATCAGGTAGAATCGGGCTGGCCACCTCTGGAG
>JALWSL010000515.1 GCA_027080405.1 Planctomycetaceae bacterium | reverse complement strand
CTTCGCCTTCACCTTCGCCGGTAATAACCTCGGGTGTCCAGCCCATGTACCCGGCAAAGCGTTTCATCCAACGGCGGGGATTATGTCCCAGGTTGGTAACCAGAACACCAGAAGTGTAATCGTAGAGGCGGCGTCCTTCGGGCGTCCAATGAAAGCAACCAGCCGATTTGGCCAGCACCGCCTGAGAAGGCGTAAATGTTCGAAGTCCAATCGGTTCCGTCTGTGCGATTGTCTGACGTGCCGTGTTTGATTTCAGTTCGTTTTCAAATTGAATGGGAGTTGTCATCGGTTATCTCTGATTCGCGTTTATTTGATTTGATTTGATGGAAGTGCTATATCGGGACGGGCCAACCGTGCGGCCCTGCAATTTCGTTTTCATTGGCCTGACAATCTGCCCTGCCAGTGGCCCGGTGGAGTGTCGCTTTTACACCTTCCCGTCGTACAGGACAATCGGTTCTGCAACACCAGGTTTGTAGAGAACAAGTCCCCCGTTGGGATCGTTGACACGGGCGATGCAGTCCGGTTCGCCTTTGGCCTGATGTTCGAGGATCGCTTCCAGTGCTGCAACTGCCGCGACACTTTGACGATCCGCCGAGACATCGTTGTAGTCCAGAGCAGCCATCTCTTTCAAGCGGGAGTCGCGATCACCGGTTGAGCCAAATTCCACGTAGGCCACTTCGCGGGCAAATTGCTCGATGATTTCGATCCCGTAACCACGCTGGCTTCGCTCTCCCCACGGCTCGATGAACGTTCCATTGAAATGGTTATTCATCGAATTGGGGATCTTGATCGGTGTCAGCTCTTCAATCGTCACCTCAACTCCCCGTTTGCGGGCATGTCCGTTCCAGACGCCGTTATCGAAACGGAATTGGACTTCCTGCTCGACATAGCCGGGGAAATTTTCGGGAGTGACCCAGGAAGTGTGGATATCGAAGGCGGCCTCCCGTCCCGATTCGTATTCGTAGATCATCCGCATCTGACAGCTATCCCAAGTGGGCCCATCGGCCGGGCCGACAATCCCACGCTGGCCGGTTGCGGTAATCGTTTTCAGTTTCCCGCCGAAGGTGTAGTCGATCAATTTGATGTAATGACACGCTACATAAGTGCCGGGGTTGCGCCCGGTGATCCACTCTGCAAACTGTCCGCCGGAAATCGATTTCGGTTCCAACAGGGAACAGTACCCGTTATTGACATGCTGGAGAACATTATCGACAACGAGGGTTCGCAGCTTTTTGTGATCCGGATCGGCCAGTTTGTGATAGACGATCTTGGCAAGCACTTTTTTTTCGCGGGACAAGGCCGTCAGTTGATCAATCTGGTCCAGCGACAACACAGACGGTTTTTCGATCAAAACATGCTTGCCTGCTTCCAGGATTTTCATCGCTGCCTCGAAGTGGCGGTTATCCGGCGTGGCCACGCAGGCGAAATCGAGGTCTGTTTTCAACATCTGATCGACGGAATCTTCACCCGCAAAACTTTCGAAAGGATGCCCGATCCCTTTCGATTTTTCGCGGTAGATTTCTGCCCGCTTTCCCGTTCGCGTGGCTACTGCTGCCAGGAGAACCTCAACGTCACCCGTTTCCCGGCTGAACATTCCTTTTTTGTAGGCTGTTTCGAAAAAAGGGCGGTATGTTTCGTCAAAAATCATGCCCATGCCGACCATGCCGGCACGCAGCAGAGGTTGTGTTGTGTTGTCCATTTGCCTGTCTGATACCCGGAAATAGTCTGTTTTCGCTCAAAAATACTCGATCCGATAACTATCGATTAGTTTGGATATATTTCAAGCGATCCACTGTATTAAACAGGCCAATTTATCAAAATTGGTTTTCCGCAAAGCACGAAGGGCGAGGAAAGGCGAGCGGGCGAAATAATTGGTCTCGTCAGATTCCCGCTTTTCTGCTAGAACTGCCTGCCATCAACGTTGATCTGTTTCAATTCACTGCAGCCAGGGAAGGTTTGTCATGTTTCGAAATCCATCTCAATCCGTCGTGAACGGGGGCGGTCGTCTGTTCCTGATTCTCTTTCTGATCGGTTTTTCGGAAATAGCAGTCGGGGAAGAAAACAGCCGTCCCGGAGCGGAAAACGCCGAGAAATATCAATTGAACTACCAGTTCAAGGTTGGAGATTTTGTGCATTATCGGGTGAGGGATTCTTCTTCCTATACGACCCAGAAAGATTCCATTTCGGAAACAGCGAAAAATCAGTCGACAGCCTGGAGGCAGTATCGCGTTGTCAGTGTGGATCAATCAGGCGAGGCGGTTTTGGAGTTGATGATCGAACGTGTCCGATTGCAAGCGCAATTTGACGATTCTCCACCGATCGTTTTCGACAGTACCGATCCTGAACTGCAGCCCGAGAGTTTCAAGCAGATTCTTCAGACTGTCGGCAAACCGATGAGCCGGATTCGCGTCGATCGATACGGGAATCTGTTGGAAGTGCACAACTATTTTGGCAAACAGCCAAAACAGGCGGATCCGGCGCTCAACTTCCTTGTCGTGTTTCCGCAAAAACCGATCGCCATTAACGAAACGTGGAAGCAGGATCTGGAAGTAGAAGTTCCCGTTAGCAAAAGCTTAAGGGAAAAAGTAAAGCTCAGGCGGATCTATCAACTGAAGTCAGTTGAAAAGGATTTGGCTACCATTTCTCTTTCAACGATACTGGTCACACCAATAAGAGACCCCGCAGTGAAAGTCCGATTGATGCAACAGACTCCGTCCGGAACGATTCAGTTTGATATGAAGCGTCATCTGCTCGTTTCCAGAAAAGTGCAAATCGACGATCAGATCGTTGGAGCATTTGGAGCGGGAACGCTTGTCAAGGCGGTCAGCGTCCGCGAAGAAGTATTGCAGCCGGGTAAGGTTGCGCGAACGACCGACACTTCAACGCGCTGAGTCTGCATTGGGCAAGAGATTGATGTTTGGGCAAGAAACTGACGATTACCCGAGGCAATATTCGTTTCATCGTGTTGCTTGCAAGTTTTGTCGGATTTTACAGGTTTGGGCCAGGTGGATGTGATACACACTGTCTATCAAATGAATTAGGCACAGTCTTGGACAGCCTCGCAGACCAGGTCGAATCGGGGACGGGAAAATCGTGAAATAGGCAGCTTGACGAACCAGCGCGATTGCTTAGAATCCGGTTCTGTGGCGTTTCGCAAGTCAGTTGCATCAAACGCCTTCTGCATCTTTTTGAATACGATGCCGGTTGGCCTGAAGACAACTGCAGGTTTCGGTTGGTAAGTGAGGGACTTGTTGTGGGGATCAAGCGTGTTGCCAGAACCAGGGCGGTGGAAAGCCTCATTGATGCTGCACGCAGGGTAGCCGAGACACAAGGTTTGAATGTCATCATCATGATGACGAATGCCCCCTACGATTTCAGCGAAATCCAGAAAAAATTGCGAAAAGTAAAGCTGATTATTGCCAGCGACCGGGAAAAAATTCAGCTGGCTTCCGAGGAAGATGGAGTGCAGCTCATCAAGCTGCTTCACGAACCGGGAACCAGACAGGATCAGCTTGAACAGGCAGTTGTGGAAGGAATTGCAGACGAACTTTTCAATAGTGGAGACACGATTGTCGCCTTGTATGCCGGTTATGATCGCGAAGAAATCGATACGCTCAGTGTGATTCCGCTGGATGAACAACTCTCGCGCTTGACTGCGCGCGATTTGCAGCGGCTGGAAACACAGGTTCCGCTTGAAACATTGCGGCTTGTCGTCGATTTGGCCTGTGATATCGGTCGGGAAGGGCGCGAAGGAAAACCGATTGGCACCCTGTTTGTTGTGGGGGATCATCGAAAAGTCATTCAGAAATCGCACGAGCAGGTTCACGATCCATTCAAGGGTTACAATCGCAAGGATTGCCAATTGCGCAACCCGCGTGTCAGGGAAAGCGTCAAGGAGTTGGCGCAGATTGATGGTGCATTTATCATCGCTTCGGATGGTACCGTGGAGGCAGCCGGCCGGATTCTCGATGCCCCCGCTGAGGGCCTGATGCTATCCAAGGGCCTCGGCTCGCGTCATTGGGCTGCGGCAGCTATCTCAAAGGTGACCAAGGCCATCGCGATTGCCGTTTCAGAATCGACAGGAACCGTTCGCCTGTTTCAAAATGGCATGGTTGTTCTCAGAATCGAACCGATGGATCGCGCGATGAAATGGCGGGAAGAAACAACCGAGCCGCCTGTTCCTTCGGGAGATTGATCCGTTGGATGGGATACTTGTTGTCGATAAACCGCAAGGGGTGACCTCAAGAGATGTTGTCAATCGCCTGCAGCGAATAACGGGCATCCGCAAGTGTGGAC
>JALWSL010000514.1 GCA_027080405.1 Planctomycetaceae bacterium | reverse complement strand
ATCCACTTCGGATCGCGGATCTTCCAACGATTCGAAATGTGAAAGCAAGTCTTCCACATCAATTGCAAATTCCAAATTTTTTCGAGTCGCCATCACTCATCCTCCTTGAAGTTTGTTGAAACAATCCACAAGAAAAAATGATGGCAACAGCCCTCATAATGCGCAATCCCCCATTCTGCCGATTCTTCCCAGAAGTTCGCGCTGGCCCTGGGACTGCGGAGGATGGCATTACCAGAACAGACCGACCTCGCCGTACCGGCGGATCAGCAAACCTGATGAATGTGTTACACCTGCGTCGCCGGGCATCATTTTGTTGTCAGGGTAATAATCCCCAGATCGACACCCTCTTTATCTCCTTCCTTGACGGTGACCGTGAATTCAGATTTTTCCGGATCTGAATAACGACCGTTGAGCTTGTCACCCTCGAATCGACCGTTCATCAAATTGAGCTGTCCCCATTTGAAAATCAGCTTGTATTCACCGGGAGGGGCACCATCGCCTCCTTCAAATGTCCCAATTTCAAATTTTCCTTCCTTGTCGGTCAATGCGGATGAAGCAGGTAGAGATTCAGATTTCCCGCCAACCGGTACACAGGTAACCGCAACACTTTCAACGGGCTCGCCATCAACCGTCACGATCCCCTTTACGGGAACGACGGGAACACGATCACCAATGACCGCCTCTTTTTTGCACCCGATTGCACTCAACACCATCACAAGAAGAAGCCCCATAGTGCCCATTCGTAACATATTAACCATCGTATCGTCCGCTCCAATCCTGATAAGTAAATACCTAACCAACCGATCAATCCTGACAACCTGAGAGCAGGCAGAAAAAGAAAGATGCTCCATGGGGACTTCGTTCATCTGCTCTCTTTTCAAGTCCCGGATAACACGTCGCTCCATTCAGGCAATGGAGTACGGTGAGAACACCCTTCAGAGCAAAAAACTACCTGGCTGAATTATTTTCCTGATCCACTCAATCCCGGATTAAACAGATCCCAGGCAGTCAAAAATATCAAGCAGTAAGAAAAACGCTCTCTTGCATCAATCTGCAGGAGAGCGATATCAATTCCACTATGGCAAGTCCTAGAACTCACCCAACACTTCGCCACCAGCGCGTGTAATCAGCGAGAACAGAGTCCACGCAGCGACATTTTCACTGATGAACCGAACAGAGCCATCGCACAAAGCGACCTGAGCCCCACCCGTATGCCAGGAATAAAGCCCGGCTGTTCTGGCATTGGAGCAGTTCACTGCACATGGACCGCCATCCGCTCCGGGCGTACCATCATAAAGCCTACCGTTAACCCAGGTATCTCCCTGGAAAAGGTCGGCCCATGCCCCACTACCGGTCAACTGCTGAGCCGCCGCTTCTGGATCGGAAGTTGGAATCAGGTTACGTTTGCGATAAAGCTGATTACGGCTGGCCTGTTCAGCAACCAGGATGGTGTTGCTGGTTCCATCGACAATATCCCGCAATTTGGAACCACTCCCCCCCGAACTGTAAGCTGGGACATCAAGAACTCTGATCGACCAGGTTCCCCAACCAGTTCGGTTGCCGGTAAAGTTATGACCAGCACGCGCAATACTTGAAAAATCGCCGCGAACACCATCAAGGGTCCCGTAGTCACACCGTCCACCTTTCATATCCCATTGCTCGCCAGTAGGCGGGAATCCTCCCCCCAAGTTCGTGCCGGCTGGAATCGAGAACTGCACGATTGGATCAGATGGCGTCGAAGGACACATAAAGGTGTTGATGATGGTGGCAACAGCGGCACCATTTACAGCCGCGTTGTAAGGCCCAGCTGTGGTCACATTCAACTGATCATAAAGCGGAGCCTGTTCCAAAAATGGCAACAGCTGAATTTCCCAACTGGAACCGCTGGTCATGACCATACCGGACGAAACAGTCAACCCGATCATGGCAGGCTGCGGGAACCGCCCGTGCGTATCATGATAGTTGTGAAACGCCAAGCCAATCTGCTTCAGATTGTTTTTGCAGGAACTCCTGCGTGCTGCCTCACGGGCCTGCTGGACAGCGGGCAACAACAGAGCCACGAGAATTGCAATAATCGCAATCACTACCAGCAGCTCGATCAAAGTAAATCCTTTCCTCCGTCTGCCTTGTTCATTCATAACCTTCATCCCTTCCCCCTTCACACTTTCAAAAAAATAAAGAAACAACCCAAATGTCTCCCGACGCACTGTCGCAGCTCAGAATTTGACCCACACACAACAGATACGACGGGCTAAGAACCGCTGGCCCAACTCAAACACCCCGAACGGGGAACTCTGAAACAAGAAACCGCCCATTCTACACCTATACCAGAAATGTTCCCGGAATAGAATTGCTGGCGATCCAAAACCATGACATAAGCACATAACTCTGTGTTGATATCGCTGCGATACACACAAACACCAGTATAATCCCTAAGTCATCTGGCCCCATAGTAGGGTTTTCACCAACGATGTGTCAAACAAATATTCCGTTTATTGGTGCAATTAATATAAAATTTATCTTGTCTCGCAATTCATCACATCTTCCTCAGGCGGCGGAATGCCTTGCTTCGCCTGCCGACAGGTGCGGCGAATCCTCTTCACTTTCGTGTTACTGCCCATTCCTGTCGATCATTGGTTGCAGCACAATCAAAGCGCAGCGTGGCTGGTTCATTCTGATAGCCGTGACCAAACTGATTTTTTCCAAAATTTGCGAGCCGTTCGCAAACTTTTACCGTTAGTAGTATATGGCACGATTTTGTTTTTCTGCTGGTATTTCATGAGAAATTGCTGAACTTTCGGAGTACCGATCACTCTTTGATTCGGAGTAAGCTGGAAAAAACGACTGTTTCCCCCTACACTCTGCACAGCGTAAGGACTTTCAGTTTGAAAGCGATCGCGATTGTTTTCAAACAGGGGTGCGGCGCGGTTTGCCCACCAGCAGGGCAAAAGGTAATAAAGTTCGGGGAGCGTTTTTGCAGAGGGGCTGTAGCTCAATCGGTTAGAGCAGCGAACTCATAATTCGTTGGTTCTCGGTTCAAGTCCGAGCAGCCCCATTTGTTTTTCACCTTATTCCCGCTGGTATGGTCAGTTTCAGCCCACCTTTCCATGCTTGCTCTTTCCATGCTTATCCTTCCGCCAACGGACGGACTCTGTGCGATCGCTCAAGCACTGGGGATGGGATGTTCAAATTCTGAAGCCTCCCCTTATTGTTCCAGTTCTTGCCCGAATACCCGCCTTTGCCGGCAGGAAAAGGGCGATCGATGAATCATTTGTTGCAGTCCCGTTTTAATTGCCGGGAGGTCGTTGAATTCACTGGCAAGTCATCAACCGGGCGTCTATTCTGGCATTTGTCTCCATGGTCGGGGTATGATGCCCTGTTCCTGTATTTCTCTTCCCAGGTTATTAAGCGGACGCCCACGTCATGTATCCTCAGATCAACCGATTAATGAACTGCCCGCGTCTCACCCTTGTTCTCTTGTTGTGCGGCGGTCTCCTGTTGTTGTGTGGAATTGCGAACGCGATTGCAGTCGAAAAGGGCAGTTTGTCCGCTTCTGAACTGTCCAGCCTGACAGCCGAGACTGGCGAGTTGGCAAACCGATTGGATCAGCGGGACGTTCGGCGTCGCCTGATTGCGATCGACGACGAACTTTCCGGGCATCGTAATCCTGAAGTTTCCCGGTTGCGGGAAAAAGTTCTCTGCCTGCTTGCCAAGTCACTGGATGAGGATGCGATCCAGTACATTCAAACCGTTTTTGAAACTGATACCGAACATCGTGATGAAGCCGCTTATGCCTTGAGCCTCTACGCGATTCAAAAGCCATCCGATCTGGCCATTTGGCGATTTCTGATCCGTTCTCTCACGGTTGTCGAAGGTGATCAGGCTGTTTCCGTCATGAAGGCCCTTACCCGATATCGTCAACGGGCCACCAATCCCCGTTGGATTCGCAGAATCATACTGATTGGTCTACGCTTACCTGAATCCGACCAGGGCGTTTCCATTCAACTTCTCGAACATTGGACCAATGTTCGAGCGACCGAGTTGTTAAAGACGAAGACAAAAGCAACCAACAGTGTAATATTGGCAGCCTATCAGAACTGGTTTCGTAAAAAATGGCCGGATGAACTCGATCCTGTCTGGCCAAAACTTCCTGAAAAGAGCCGATGGACCTACGCAGGACTGAAAAGGAAACTCGCCCCACTGGTTTTCAACAAGGAAAATGTCACGCGTGGCAAAGCCGTTTACAAGAAAGCGGGTTGTGCCAAATGCCATCGCAAGGGTGATGTGGGGGAAAACCTGGGGCCCGATCTTTCTGATATCGCCGGCTTGAGGCAGCGAAAAGAACTGCTGGAGGCGATCCTGTTCCCCAATCTCGAATTGAACGAAGATTATCCGAGTGTCACCGTGTTAACCAATTCGGGGAAGACCTATTCCGGATTGATGTCCGTCGGAAAATCGGGAGTGGTACACATTATCGATTCAGAAGGGAAAAGGTCAGCGGTCAAAAAAGATGATATCGAATCGATCTCACCTTCCAGACAATCCAACATGCCGGTCGGAACATTGGATCCACTGTCGTTCCAGGAAATATGCGACTTGATCGCTTTTGTTGAGCTTCGAGCCAACTCCCCGCAGGCCTATCACAGAAAAGAAGGCCCCTGATTGTAAAAGAATCCGATTCAGCAGGACAGATGCCATCGGGCATTCCAGCTATAACCCGGGAACCAGGTACAAATTGGAAACCGGTTTTGGGAAAGAGAGCATGAACAGAACAGAGAGCAACCGACGGGGTAGCATTTTTCATCTGGCCGCTGCCATGATGGTGACTGCGATGGCCGCGGGAATGGGGTGGGGTATCCGTGGTCAATATGGGCATGAATCGGGTGCCATGATCGCCGGCTCTCTTGCTTCGCTGTCCCTTGTCTTGATGTTCATTCCCTGGACATCTTCCCTGAAAGCGGCGCGGGCGGCGGCGATGATGGCGGTCGCGATCGGCATTGGGGGATCGATGACATACGGTCAAACTCTCGGGCTGACACATGACAGTGAACTCGCCAGTAACTGGCAGGCACTACGTTGGGGAATGCTGGGTCTGTTTATTAAAGGGGGCATCTGGATCGGCTTCGGAGGAGCGTTCCTGGGAATGGGGCTGGGCGGAAAACGCTACCGACCATGGGAGATGGCCCTGCTTCTGCCCATCCTTCTTGGACTCATGTTTGCAGGAATCTGGCTGCTCAACTCACCTTTCGATCCTGAAAACAGAATACTGCCTCCGATCTATTTTTCGGACAGCTGGGACTTCGAACCGGACGCAGACCTGAATCCGCGACGCGAAATGTGGGGAGGGTTGCTGATCGCACTGTTATCCCTGTTTTTGTACGTTCGTCTTTTTCGACAGGACCGACTTGCAGGACGAATGGCGATAATCGGCTTCATTGCAGGTGGATTTGGTTTTTCCGGAGGCCAATGCGTACAGGCGTTCTATCATTGGAATCCTGAATTCTTCCGCGAAGGGGGGACGCTTGGAAACTACGCCGACTATTTTCAGCACGTCAACTGGTGGAACATGATGGAGACCTCATTCGGAATGATTTTTGGAGCGATTCTGGCATTGGGATTATGGTTGAATCATCATTTGATCGCGGTGGATGAATTGGAAGAAACGGTTTCTCTCTCGCCGACCTTTGAAATCGGTCTGCTCATGACCCACTTTGTCCTGCTGATGAATGCAGAATTCCTGGAACAGCCCGGCTGGGGCATTTACCTTTCCTATTACATTGAATACGGTTTGTTGATGTCCGCCATCCCCCTGATCGGAATAACCGGGGGACGATTCTGGCCTTATCTGATGCTGCTTCCTGTGATCGCGGCTCCCATTTCCGGCAAAACTCTTTACAACGCCTGCTATCGTGAACCGTTTATCGCTCCGGAAACGGGCTGGCTGATTTTGCTGGCGATTCCAATGGCTGTTCTTGTCACCGTGGCCACCTGGCTCATTTGCCGAAGCCTGAAACATCAATCGGCGAAATCGTTTGCTTCAATCAGTCTGCTGCTGGCGGCCTGGACCTATTTTTTACTCAACACAATCCAGTTTCATTACGGCTGGCCCTGGAATGAATGGACTTCGCGTACTCCCAGCCAGACGATTTTCGGGATATTTATTATCATTGTTACCCTTGCCGCGTTTGGTTACGGAATGGGAAACAGAAAACAGACAGAGGCACAGTAGAACCGGAAAAGCAGGCAATCCTCATGGGCAGCGACCAATACATCTGGATGAACCGTGGAGCCGGGACGCCGCCCCGATCGGTTTCCAGTTTCCGGACAGAGTCGAAAGTGACCGGTTTTTCAGCAATGCCTGAAGCCGGAGACTACGTTATCTCGGACGACCTGGGAACGCTGTACCGGCTCGATCCGTTCATGAATGTCTCCCTGTTGACCAGACTGCAGGAACCTGTCAGACAACTCTGCTGGAGTGCAACCGGCAACGCAGGTTCTGCCCTGAGCGGCACAAACCGAATCACGCGGATTGATGAAAAGCTGAAGGTCTTGTGGTCATGCGAAGTTCCATTCAAATGTACGGGAATTGCCATCGATCCCTTTGGTGTGTTCACGTTTGCTGCCTCGGAAGAAGAAGGAGCCATTCTGCTGGATGATCGGGGCAAACGGGCCGCTGTGATCAAGTCGAACCGACCATTGGCTTACGCCGAATTTCTTTTTGAAGAACCGGTGATCATTGCAGCGGCTGAGCACGGTCTGTTGGGGGCTTACTCTGTCTCTGGCGAAAAAGTTTGGGAAAAGCCTCTCTGGTCGAATGTCGGAGGGTTATCCGTATCACAGCAGCGTGTGCATATCCATCTGGCAGCTCTCAATCACGGGATCAAAGTCTACGACGGACAGGGCGAAAATATTACCGGGTACATTCTTGAGGGAACGGTCAACCGCATCGCGACAAGTTACCGAGGTCAGCAGGTGTTGGCGTCAACGGTAGAAAACCAGCTCTATCGTCTTGACCACGACGGAGCACTGCTCTGGGCGGCTCATCCGGAATCTCCCGTCAGCTATCTCTATTCCGATCCATTAGGCAAAACAGGCGTCGCCGTTTTTGAAGACAACCAGGCTGTGTTGATGAAGTGGTAGACGAGCAATCCGGTTGCAGCATCCTCGATCCCCCCAAAAAGGAGTTGCGTCGGTTGCAACAGATGCATGAAACGCCAACACCCCGGATTACGAAAACCCGCCCTCATGGATCAGGTTCAGAATAAACCGGGTTCAGAAAACTTGCTACTTTTTGTAGACATCGTCGGGATCAAACGCTTTGTCTGATTCGGCCAACTTGAGAGGAACCGGGGCGTCACTTTTGAGAGCTTCCCGATCAACTGCCCGGTAAAAACAGCTACGGTATCCGACATGACAGGCCCCCCCACCAAGCTGTTCCACCCGTAGCCAAAGCGCATCCTGATCACAATCGACACGAATTTCCTTTACCTTTTGCACATGACCGCTGGTCGCCCCTTTGTGCCAAATCTCCTGCCGGGATCGGCTGTAATAGACCGCTTCCCCAAGCGCGATGGTCTGTTTCAACGATTCCTCGTTCATGTAGGCGACCATCAGCAACTCGCCCGTTTCGTGATCAGTCGCAATCGCAGGCATCAGACCATGTGCATCGAACTTTGGAGCAAGCTGCAGACCATGTTCCACCTGTTCTTTGTCGCCGCGTTGAGCAAACCGAAGTTGAAGTTCCGACATCATTCTTCTCTCAAGTAATATTGTAATATGATGGAATAATTCGCCTTGAACGGGTTGTTTTCGAGTGGAAAGGCATTCTATCGGCTTGAGGCCATCGTTCGAAATTCTACTCAATCATTTCAAAGGCGTTAATAAAGTGCTTCAATTCCTGCTCGCCGTCGGAGTTGCCCCAGACAATGGTAACCACATCGAAACGGGCGGATCGATCGAGCATTTTTTCCGATTTGAGAAACGCTGTCGCTGCCCGGGAAAGTTTTCTCTGTTTTACAAAAGCGACCGTTTCAGCCGGTTCGCCATGGTCGAGCCGCGATCGCGTCCTGACTTCCACAAAAACAACCGTATGACCATCCTGAAAGATCAGGTCGATTTCGCCGAATCGGTTGCGAACGTTCTTCGCCAGGAACTTCATTCCCAGGCTTTGCAGGTGCTTCCGGGCAAGCCGCTCCCCCTGATGCCCGAGAGATTCCGATCTATCTCGACCGAACTTGAGAGAACACCACTGCTTCAACACACGCCGAACATCAATCGTTCATCCTCCAAATGAACCTGTTCCAGATTGAAAACCTCCGTCTCCGGGGTTCGCCTTCCCGAATCGACTCCGGGGAACCCCATTCGTTTCTCAGGGAAACCGCTTTCGGAAAAACAGGATCAAAAGCGCTGGCATCAACAGGCACAGGGAGGATGGAATCAGCGATATTCAAACAGGAAAAGAACGAAACCGCCCACCTCGCGGAGTGGCTCTGTTCCGATCACTCCTGGTTGGTGGCCGTTTCCTGGTTGGTGGCCGTTTCCTGATTGTCAGTCTTCGCAACGTCCTCAGCCTCAGTTTGGGCAATTTCCCATGCCTTGGCTCGTCGCTCAGCCAGACGGGTCGCCTTACCAACGCGCTCGCGCAGATAGTACAGTTTTGCCCGTCGAACCCGACCGTGACGCTTCACGACAACTTTCGCAATTTTGGGAGAATGAACCGGAAACGTCCTCTCGACACCTTCACCTGCGACAATTCGGCGAACCGTGAAGTTTTCACGAGTTCCCCCACCGCGGGAGGCAATTACCACGCCGGAAAAAACCTGAATACGTTCCTTGTCCCCTTCAAGAATCTGGGTGTGGACATCAACCGTATCCCCGATTTCGTACCTCAAGGGCTTCTCTCGCAGGCTCGATTTTTCTACGATACTCAGCAATTCCTGTCGACTTTTCATCACTCTCAATCCTGTCCGATCTCAATACATGTTCAGTTCAAGTAGCTCAACTTCCGCTTCACACGGAACAGCCCGACTGTCACCACCCTGAAAACTGTCAGCTCAGTCGAACTTTCGCACTTCGTGCCTGCGTTGCTTCAATACGTTTTCATCAAATCACAAAAATATTGAACAGACGCAATACCGTCTATTATTTGTCAAGCAAATCGTCCCGTCTTTCGCGGGTTCTTTGCAGGCTCATTTCTTTACGCCATTGGGCGATTTTTTGATGATCGCCGCTAACCAACACCTCCGGCACAGACATCCCCCGAAAATCCCGAGGCCGCGTGTACTGCGGATATTCCAACAATCCCTCTTTCGAGAACGAATCCTCCTGGGCACTTTGTTGATCTCCAAGCACGCCCGGAATCAATCTCATCACTGTTTCTATGACAATCATCGCGGGAACTTCACCGCCGTTGCAGATGAAGTCGCCCACCGAGATCTCCATCGGCTTCAATCCGGTGGAAATCCTCTCATCAAACCCTTCGTATCGCCCGCACAATATCAACAGTCTGTCAAAGCGGGCAAGATCAGTCACCAGATTCTGATCCAGTTTGCGACCGTATGGAGTCATCATGACAAGTTGACCAGGCCGTTCCGCCTCCAGTTGCACCTGTTCGACACAACGGAAGACAGCTTCGCAGCCGATCAACATCCCCGGGCCTCCCCCATAAGGCCGGTCATCTACTGTGCGATGTCTATCGCTTGCCCAGTCCCGAAAGTTCCATCTTTTGACTTCCAGCAATCCATTCTGAATCGCTTTGTTCAACAATCCTTCACTGAGAAAACCATCGAAAATCTCGGGAAATAATGTCAGGATATCAAACCGCACTATCTCACACTGAACAATTCCAAACAAAGTACGAACACGAAAAAAGAGCCCGTAAAATGGACACCTTGCGCCATCCGGGCACTATTGTTCCGTTGAGGAATCGGCTTCTGCTGCTTCACCAGATGCTTCCTCAGCGGATTCACCGGATGCTTCTGGTTCAGCAGGCTTTTCTTCAGCGAGAGGCTTCGGCGCGACCATTGCAGGTGCTTCCTTGGCCGTTCCCCAGTTGTTATCACGATATTTCCGAATCAGAACCCCAACCTTTTCAGTTGGTTGAGCCCCGACAGATACCCAATAATCGATGCGATCCAACTTCAAGGTGACTCGCTTCGACTTGTCGCGTACCATCGGATCGTACGTGCCGACTTCCTCGATCGCCTTCCCATCTCTGGGCTTCCGGGAATCCATCACACAAATCCGATAGAACGGGCGATGCGTACGCCCCATTTTTTTCATCCGTATCCGAACAGACACACTACTCTCCCAAACAGGGTAAAATCTCTCAGTTTAACCAACAGCTAACTTAACCAGTATTTAACCACTATGTATATGTGATAGACGCATTCGGGCCACAGAGAGTCTCCGCGTCTTGCGAACAGAAACTGCTCTCCCGAATCGTCTCTGAAAAACAGGCGTAAAAGGGGAAGAAAATACTCAACCCTCCAACGCGAAGTGGGCGATTCTATCAAACCCGAGCAAGAATAAAAGCCTATATCGACAAATAATCTGTCACGCTCACAGGATTACGTTCACTCGCCAAGGCAACCACCAGTAAACACCAGCAAGAAGGTAAACATGCGGACATATCCCGTGGTGATTATGCCCGTTGGTTTTCAGTGATGTTCGTGATAGAATCATCCATGCGCCAAGGTCGTCAACAGGATGACACCGCATACTGTTTTTTAACCAATCATGGATTTAACCAGACAGGGACGTTCACTTGCGAAACCAGCCACACTCTCAATGGCAGGTCATCGATTCCGCAGCTGCCCAAAGAGATGAGGCGTGGGATCTGGATCGCAGAGCCGGTTTGCGTACTGCGTTTCTCTGGATGGCGGCTTTCACGTTACTGTCCATTTGTATGGTTCGCCTGTATGACCTTAAAGTGAATCACGCGCGGGATTTCCTTGCCAACGCGCATCCTACTACAGTCACCACAGAAACAATCCCTGCTACTGATGGGCGGATTTATTCCAGCGATGGGAAACTGCTCGCCTATGATGATCAGTTGTTCGCTCTAGCAGTTCATTATCGCTGGCTCGAAGTTCCCCCTAATGAAAGCTGGTTAAGGCAACAGGCCCGCCAGCGGCTGACAAAAAGCGAACGTCGTCATGGACAAGCCCTCGAACAGGCCAAGGCGGAGGTATTACGGGAGCGGGAAAAACTTTGGCAGCGGCTGGCTTTCATCAGCGGAAACTCTCTTGCGGATTTAACCGCCAAGCGTCACTCGATCCAACAAAGAATTGAACGGATCGCCCACGCTGTTCGCAAGAATCAGGAGGCACGGGATCAGGCAGAACCAGAGGCAGCATCTGAGAGCAGTTCACCCCAATCGAAATGGGAACAGTTCTGGTCAATTCTGGTCAGCGAGTTGACTCGACCGCCCCGGCGTTCAAAGCGGGATCCCATTATCATCCGCGAGGAACTCGATTATCACATCGTCATCGAGAATCTGTCGACAGCAGTTGTCGCCGAGATCGAGGCACATCCAAAAGAATTTCCGGGAATTCGGATCGTCACGCGAACCCGTCGGGTTTATCCGAACGCTTCACTGGCATCTCATGTGATTGGAGTTCGACGGGCATTGCGTGATGATCAGATTCGAAAACGGAAGCAGGAATTGCCCGCGGGAGACCCTCTTTCGTACCAAACGGGAGACCGCCGGGGAGAATCGGGAGTTGAAAAAACATACAATATTACGTTGCGCGGATTACCCGGGGAACGCCAATTGATAAAAAACAGGCGTGGAGAAATTCTGAAAACCGTTCCGGTTCGTGAGTCACGTTCCGGCGATCATCTGATTCTTACTCTCAACAGCCAACTGCAACAAACGGCTGAGAATCTCCTTGATCAACTCATCCCGGCAGAACAGTCACTCATTCCACCGCTGCCTGCGGGACAGAGAAACGATGAAAATTCTGGGCCAACCTCGGGGGCGGTTCTGGTGATGAATATCTATTCGGGAGAACTGTTGACAGCCGCGACTGCTCCCCGTCCCGATCTCTCTTTACTCGCATCTGGTGATAGCGCGTACTGGAAAAGACTGTCCAACGACCGGCGATCACCTTTACTTTCCCGTATCACGCAGGTTGCGCTTGCTCCCGGTTCCACCTTCAAACCGTTAACCGCTATCGCCTTTTGTGAATCGTTGGGAATACCGACGGAACCGGTTTTTTGCAAAGGATATCTGGATACGCCTGATAGTCATCGTTGTTCAATTTTCCGCACCGCTGGCATCGGTCATGGGAACATCGACCTGGTCGATGCGCTTGCCCAGTCGTGCAATGTCTATTTCTTTACCGCGGCTCGCAAAATGGGGCCACAGCCATTGGTGCACTGGAGTGAGCAATTTGAATTCGGGACAGCGACCGGTATCGATTTGCCATTCGAAAAAAACGGCTCTCTTCCTTCTCCGGCAGATAATCAGCGAAAAACGAATCGCCATTGGTATCCGGGGGACAACCTGGGCCTGGCGATCGGTCAAAGCTACTTGACAGTCACACCACTGCAGATGATCCGATTGATAGCCGCCATCGCCAATGAGGGCGAATTGGTGAGGCCGCATGTTGTCAGCCGCATCATACCGGGCAATGAACTGGATCCGGGAGCGACAGAACCGCTGCTGTCGGAAAAAACGGGCCGAAGATTGTCGATCTCTCCCACGACCTTGTCGATCGTTCGAGAAGGATTGGAACAGGCTGTCGAAAGTCCGAAAGGAACGGCCCATAAAACCGTTGCGATGGAAGAAGTGGCCATTGCGGGGAAAACAGGAACTGCCCAAACCGGAATCGATAAACCTTCTCACGCCTGGTTCATCGGATACTTCCCCGCCCGCAAGCCTCGCTACGCCATTGCGGTTGTGCTGGAAGAGGGCGGATCGGGTGGAAAAAACGCAGGACCGATCGCCCATAAAATGATTCAGGCAATGCTTGGACTCGGCTTAATCGAAACCGCTCGGGACTCTCCGTGATTCTTCGGAATAAACGAATGAGTGATGACGTGCATGTTCGGCTCGAACCTGTTTCGTAAATTTTTGTGTGTTGTCGTCATCAATGAGAAAGTTTACCCTACGGACGATTTTTCACTTGAACATTATCCAACCTGGAGAGAGCGTTGATTTCGTCCATACAGGGGAAGCTGGTCGCATTGGAAGAAACGTCTGCCTTTGTCGAGGCAGGGCCGTTTGAATTGGAAGTCTACGTTCCTGATTTTGTTCGGAGGCAGTTGCAATCCAAAATCGGCGAACCTGTTCGCTTGCAAACGATGACCTATCTGGAAGGGAACCCGCAAAAGGGGGGACGACTGACCCCGCGGATGGTGGGATTCGCCACACAAGCCGAGCGAACTTTTTTTGAGTTGATCTGCTCTGTTGACGGTCTCGGCATGAAGAAAGCGCTCAAGGCGATTGTGCGTCCGGTTCGGGAAGTAGCCGCGGCGATTGAACAGCAGGATACCAAAACATTGAGCACGCTACCGGGAATCGGCCCTGCAGTGGCGGATCGCATTGTCGCCAAACTGCGTCGAAAAATGACACGCTTCGCCTTGATGGTCGATCAGGCAAGTGAAAGCATGAGCGAACCGCTGAACGATGTCATCGCGGATACTTACGAGGCGCTTTTGGCTCTCGGTCATACCGCAGAAGATGCCCGCAACAAACTGGACATCGCCCTGGAGGGAGGCAAGAAGTATAAGAAGGTCGAAGACCTGCTCGCAGCGATCTACCAGCAGGAATATTCCTGAAGGCCGGTTCAATTTGCAACAGTTGGCACGATAACACGAGTCATCTGGATTACCGCAAATTTCATGAATGAAAAAGGGAGACGCCTCTTTTCGCCCGAATCCCAACAACCGGGCATACAAAACAGGGCATATCGCATAAAAAAGAGCCGATGAGTTGAACGGGCTATTGCCCTCTTTGGGGCCGATGACCAGGGCTGTTTCATAATCGGGGGCAGTTTCCTCGTCATGCTGCAGGGAGCAACAGAAGCGCCACGTTTTGAGCATTTTACATGTTTTGAACATTTTGTAAGTGAAAAGGCTGCATCGCGTCCAACATCATCATTCAGAAAATTGATAGTTACTCGCTCCTTTTCCAGGCACCGGCTCCTTTATTGCCCGTTGTATTTGATGCGAACCGTTCGTCATGGCTTGAAGTGGCGTGAATCGCATCACCGGTCTGTTTCGTTCTATCAGGGCATTTATATGACTCGTTCCATTCGCTTTGACAACAAACATTCCTTCCACGAAACGGCCAGAGTTGCCTTGAAACGCGTCCTGCCAGGTTCGACAGGTGAGGTTCGATGCACATTCAATAAGGACCAGGCCCACTTGAGCGGCATCGTTTCCAGCTATTACGAAAAACAGATCGCTCAAGAAGTACTAATGAGAATACCTGAAATCGATTCAATCATGAACGAACTGAAGGTCTGCCGGAATTAGCAGACCGGGCCATTCCTCTGCCCCGTCCGCCGCCAACTCATACTTTTCGACGCATCTCTTTCCCTGCTTGTCGCCTCTCTTTTCCCGCTTGACGTATCTTGTTTAATGACAACAGGATATAGCTCCGCTCTCTCTGGCAACCATGTGTTTGCCCCGATCGCCTTCCCTGTTTTTTCGTTTTTTTCTGTTTTCCTTTCAAGATTTCCGCTTCCGCAGCGAATAGCTCCATGTCCCGGCTGTTTCAGACACCCAGCGGGGGATCACGATGTCCAGGGGAGAAGAAGATGATGAAAAAATCACGTTGTTGGAAAAAGATGTGTCAGAAATTTCCTCATACAGGAGGCCGATCCATGTTCATGTTCAAAAAGTTGATTGTTGGCGGGTTGTTGGTAGCCGGGGTAGGGACATTTCTTTTTGGACGAAATGCACTGTCCTACCTCAAAACATGTGGCAAGGAGATTCGCCAAACGGTGAAAAGTCAGGTGCCCATTGAATTCGAAGTCAAACATGCTGAACAGTTGGTGGAAGATCTCGTTCCGGAAATTCGTCAGGCGATGCACGTGATTGCCGAGCAGCAGGTCGAACTGGAAGCACTCGAACAGGCGGTGGGCAATCGGGAGAAAGGAATTGAAAAACAGAAAGAAGCCATTCTTGCTCTGCGGGAAAAACTGGAAGGGGACGGAACTAAATATGTGATCGCAGGGCGTTCCTACTCTGAACAGCAGGTCGAAAAAGATTTGGCAACCCGCTTCCGCCGTTTCAAACTGGCAGAGGAAACACTCCAGCGGGAACGGGAAATTTTGCAGGCGCGGCAATCTTCGTTACAGGCGAATGAAGAACATCTCGCGACGCTGATTTCAACCAAGAAAGATCTGGAAGCCCAACTCGCCCAGCTTGATGCCCGTATGCGTGCGATCCAGGCGGCTGAAGCTGCCAGCGATGTCCGACAGCTTGACGATAGTGCCCTGAATCGCGTCAAGTCGCTCATTTCAGAATTGAATAAACAGCTCGATATCAAGGAACGCCTGCTCGATACAAACACGCAGGTGACAGGTACCATCCCTGTTGAACGTGAACTCGAACCGCAGGTCAGTGTGACCGAAGAGATCGACAGTTACTTCAAAAAAGAACTGGCAGATAAACCCCTGTAAGTTTCCCCCTGCAGAAGCAGATGCGCATCGCGCGTCTGTTTCTGTTTTTTGTTGGAGATTTCGCAAAGTGGCACAACCCCAAAGAAAAAGAGGAGAGTTGAGGACGGTGCAACACGTCAAGTGCGCCAAATGCGGGATGAATAAACAACGCCCGTCAGCGGTGCGTCGGAACACACTCTGCATCTGCACGACACAGGATGCGACTGAATTGTTATCATTCAACGCGCCAGCAGAAATGCCTTTCGAAACCTGCGCACATTTTTGAAAATCCTGTTTTGGTGATGGCAGTCAGAACAAAACAGCCGTGCCAGGATGTTTTCCATGAACCTGATTGAAAATCATGCGTTACGACAGGAGGAACAGATGTTGCAACCGCCAGGAGTAATCCTGCGAATTGACCGCGTCGGTTCTTTCCGGTTGATTCTGGCAGATCAGGTTATTTTGGGAGGGCCCGGTTCGCGTGATGAAAGTGTTGTCAAAATCATGGCTCCCCTTTCATCCCGGCATGCCTGTATCCGCAGGAATACCAATGGGTATTCGATTGAAC